>JBKBTH010000565.1:0-666 GCA_046290915.1 Sphingorhabdus sp. | reverse complement strand
CACCGGCTGCAAAGGTGCCACAGCAAGAATTTGCCAATCGGGAAACGCGGAAAGCGCAGCCGACCTCGTGATTTGGGCATCGCGCAAATCCGACATAAGTGCTTTTCCGGAATCAACTTTCATCAACAGAACGGTTGTGCTCGATGTCGTCTGCATGTCGCTTTGGGTCATGGAATTGACAAGGCGGCGCACATCAGGCGCAACGTGCGTCAATGGCATGGCAATCTCGTTCGCACGGAAAAGAAACAGGCTTCCCTCCGAATGTGAGCGCGGTGCCTCCACCAAATCGTGCAATGTCTTGCGATTTAAACGCGCGATAATCATCCCAGATTGTTCGTTGAGCGCCAATGGCACAACCAACGCAAAATATACTCCGTTCCGCGTATCGCGCGACGGTAAAGCGACCAACTGAATGCTGCCCTGTTTGCGCCGCACGTTTTTGTTATAGGCCGCCAGAATCTCGTCTGTTGTGTCGCGTCCGGTTGAAGCCGACCAGGTGTTTCGCAAGCCCGATTTTAAAACAGTTATCTGATCGAACTCTGCGAAAACCTTTGCCCCAAATTTGGTGCTTGGCTGACCATTGTTGAATAAGTCGCCATTGGCATTGGTCTCCAAAAACGAACTGCGGGATTCCATCCACGCCTTTAAACGCACATCGGTTTCACG
>JBKBTH010000564.1:0-668 GCA_046290915.1 Sphingorhabdus sp. | reverse complement strand
GAGCGCGGACTTGACCCCAAGACGTCAGTAGCGGCTTCGCTGTTTACATCGGAACTGCGTGGGCAACGCCAATATTATCTCGAAGCGTCGGTCCGACGTGCGGTTGGGCCAACACTGGTCGAGGTTGCTGGCGCGGCAAACCTTGTGGGTGGTTACGCACTTCGCGGGCAAGTGCTGGCGCAGGTCGGACAAGCGCTGATTGCCGGTGAAAGCACCTGGCTGTTTGGTAATTATCAAAGCGAACGATATGACCGCGACGTCCGGCGTTTTAATAGCCTTTCGCTCGATCACGCGATTAAGCTGGGACGGCAATATATCCCGTTGCGCGGTGAGGTTCGCTATATTGAGCGTGCCGATGGCGGCAGCCGAATTGAAGCGGCATCAAGAATGTCATTTAATATCAATAGATTAAATGCAAGCGCTGAATTGGAGTGGACTCAGGAGCGCAACAGGCGCGGTGATATGCCCACATCTCGGTTGGATTCGGCACTTCGGCTATCTGGGCGGATCGGTGGATTGCGTTTGCGCGGGGAGGCAACATTTGCGCTTTCAGGCGACGCTGGTTTCAAAGAATCAAAAATAACGGGCGAATGGCGCGCGGGCGAACGTTCTGACTGGAAAGTGGAAGCAGGTTATTCGGCCGACGATTCACGCGCACGCCTGTCGCT
>JBKBTH010000563.1:0-670 GCA_046290915.1 Sphingorhabdus sp. | reverse complement strand
GACCTGCTGGGCCTATCCCGCCTGAGCCGGACTGCGGCGGACCGGCCCCGGACGCGCCTCAGCCTGTCGCGTGCCACGGCGTGTGCGCCACCATGACCGCGGCAAAGCGCGGCGAGGCAAGAAACGTCGCCAGCCAATGCTGGACCAGCGCCAGATCCTGCGCGGCGAACCAGTCCGGGTCGACCGCCGCGAACTGCCGCACGAACGGCAGGATCGCCGCGTCGGCAAGACCAAAGCGCGTGCCGCCCAGGCACGCGTGCTCGCCCAGCCGCGCCTCGAGCCCGCGCAGGATTGCCAGCGCCGCCGCGCGGTGATCGACCCCGTCCGCCGGATAGCGCTCGGGATATTTGTAGCGATCGAGGTGATGCTTGAACGCGCCGTCATTCGCCGCGATCAGCGCCGCGTCGTCGCCCGCCAGCCAGTCCTCGGGATCATGGCGAGCCAGCGCCCAGCGCATGATGTCGAGGCTCTCGTCGATCACCCACCCATCGGGCAGGACCAGCACCGGCACCGTTCCCTTGGGCGACACGGCCAGCATCTCCGCCGGCTTGTCGCGCAGCCTCACCTCGCGATGTTCCACCGCGGTTTCGCTTACCGCCAGCGCAAGCCGGGCCCGGATCGCGTAGGGGCAGCGGCGGAAGCTGTAGAGGATCGGGTCAGTCAGGCGCAC
>JBKBTH010000562.1:0-677 GCA_046290915.1 Sphingorhabdus sp. | reverse complement strand
GAAACGGACGTTATTTTCGAATTCGATGACTGGCTTGCGGCCTGTTTTCGTCAGGCGCACCAGCCGGCGATAATCCTCTGCGGCCAGCTCAATACCCGGCAGGTTGAGCGTACGACCCGTGCGGAAATTATAGCCTGCACCATGAACCAGCTTGCCATCGCGGTACGATATCCGCACCCAGCCGATTGCGCCCTCCGCCTTTAAAAACGCATCGAGCTTTTCAACAAACTCAACCCGCTTCAAACGCGCGTTCAATTCTTCGGGATCATATTCGGGCTGGGTAAATGCGTCGAGCTTGCCCAGTTCCTCACTGGTGTGGCGCCGGAATGCTGGCTTATCGGGTTCTGACCCTGTTCCCGGCATCGATATCATCACAATCTTGCCAGCCAGCTTTCCTTTCCATTCGTCAAAATGGCGCAGCTTCGACATGGGGGCGACAATGACTTCGCCCGAAAGCACGCCATTGGTTGGCGGAGTCCATGCAACCGGAATAGCCGTGAGCTGAACCGAACGCGGCATTGTCATCCGCGCGCTGGACGAAACAATTTCCCAGCCACGCCCGAAATCAAACGGATCGCGGCGGACATTTTGCAGACCCCAGCCGTTGAACTTTTCAATCGCCCATGCCTCGGCGCGGCGCATCGCGGGCGAATTCGTCAGCCGCGGGCCAATGTCAT
>JBKBTH010000561.1:0-678 GCA_046290915.1 Sphingorhabdus sp. | reverse complement strand
CGTCACCAGCCATTCGAGCGAGGATTATCTCAACCGCCCGACCAGCGCCGGCCCGCCCGTGCCGGTCGCCGACCTCAAGATCATGGACCCCGAAGGCGAGCATGAACTGCCCGTCGGCGAGGTCGGCGAGCTGTGGGCCAAGGGGCCGATGATCGTGAAGGGATACTGGAACAAGCCCGAAGCGACCGCCGAATGCTTCCGCGACGGCTGGGTCCGCACCGGCGATCTGGCGAAGCTGGACGAGGAAGGCTTTCTCTACATCGTCGACCGCGCCAAGGACATGATCATCCGCGGCGGCGAGAATATCTACTCGTCCGAGGTCGAGGACGTGCTCTACGCCCATCCGGCGGTCACCGACTGCGCGCTGATCGGCATCCCGCACAAGACGCTGGGGGAAGAGCCGGCTGCGGTGGTCCACCTCGCCCCCGGCATGGAGGCAACCGAGGCCGAGCTGCAGGCGTGGGTCCGCGAACGGCTGGCGATCTTCAAGACGCCCGTCGCGATCAAGTTCGTCGCGGAGACGCTGCCGCGGAACGCCAACGGGAAGATTTTGAAGAAGGATCTGAAGGCGTTGTTCGTGGAGGAGCGGGTGGCCTGAGTTTCGAACCGACCTCACCCCTCGCGTCGTCCCGGGCTTGACCCGGGACAGGGCTTTTCTTTGCCTATGGTGAAGAAGGA
>JBKBTH010000560.1:0-683 GCA_046290915.1 Sphingorhabdus sp. | reverse complement strand
TTGCGGTGGCGACCTCGATATTGGTCATGTCGTTGCTGCGGTGCCTTCATCCGCCCAGTGGTGCGGTCACGATCACCACAATTTTGGGTGGGCAAGCCATAGTGGAGGCAGGCTATCTTTTTCCTCTCTCGCTTGTCGCTGCCAATTCCGCCGCGTTACTCGCGGCAGGCTGGCTGTTCCACAGGTTCAGCGGGCATAGCTATCCCCATCGTGCGGCTGTTTCATCCGCCCTGCCCGTGGGCCTGTTACGCGCCGACATCGACCAAGCCGTCGCAGAAGCGCACGAAACCTTCGACATAGACTTGGCTGACTTGGAAGCATTATTGCTGCGGGCCGAGCGCATTGCGGAACAACGCCGCGCGGCGAAGTAGGCTGAAGTAGATTGAAGTAAGATCCTGAAACGAGTTCAGGATGACCCCTTGGGTTTGAAGTCAGGATGAAGCCGTGGGTATGAAGTGAGCCGTGCGAAGTCGAATACCAGCCGCCGCGCTGGTTCGTCACGCCACTGCATAAAACAATATCCGTCATCCTGAACTCGTTTCAGGATCTTACTTTGGCGCCAGCCTCAACATGCGCGCCGCACGCCTGCAGATCCAGCATCACCACCCCACAACAAAAAAGGCCGGAAGGTTTCCCCTCCGGCCCGTTTTGTTTCAGCGTGCGCCGAGCGTTTGGACTTAGAA
>JBKBTH010000559.1:0-696 GCA_046290915.1 Sphingorhabdus sp. | reverse complement strand
TTAGGCGCTTTGGGTGAAAAATTGGCAGCTATGGAATTGCCCAATGCACAAAACTACACGTTTTGGCCGGTCGGACAGCGCGCCTCGGATTTTTCGCCAATCGATGGCGGCGACGGAATATTTTTGGTCAGTCAAAAATGTGACTTTGAATTCCCTTTTGCCAATGACGACGTCGATGACTTCATGAATGCAGGAAGTCTAAAAATCGTTCTCCAGTATAAAATGAACGAAAACCTGTCGAAAATGTCCAACAATGCCCTGAACGTTTGGGCAAATTATTTGGAAAGTGAAACCACGAAAACGATGGAAATGTCAGTGTACAATCCATTTCTGTTCGTGGACATCATTCGGATTTACGTATTTGAAGGCCATACAGGCAAGCTCATTTCAAAAGGTCAGTGCTGATAAATCTCCGTTTATCAAACCTATATATTTCCTTTGTATCTAAACATTTTGGCGCGCACATAAGCGGTATGATCAAATATATAGCCCTTGCATTGCTGCTTGTTTTCGCTGGTTTCGGCCTATGGTTCTTCGCCAAGACGGATCCGCAGAAACTGGACTTTGCAGACCGGATGGCTCCTGGCTCAGCCGAGTTCGCAGGCGCGCCCATTACGGCCGTCGCCTATGGCACGGACGACCGGCAGAAGCTTGATATCTACGCGCCGGAAGGCGACGCATCCGCACCGAAACCAG
>JBKBTH010000558.1:0-726 GCA_046290915.1 Sphingorhabdus sp. | reverse complement strand
CGCTGACGATCATCTTCCGCGTCGAAGAGGTCTGGGAACTCGGCCTTGACCTCTTCATAATCATCGTCCCACGGACGGGTCCATGATGCGCGCTCACGCCGCTGCCACTCGACAGCGTCGCCGATATCGTCGCGATCCTTCCACGCGCCGAACCCGATTTCCAGCCAGTCCTTTGGTGCCTCGGCCTTGTACGCTGCGACCGCTTCGCGCAGCACCGATGCACGCGACTTGCCCAGCTCGGCCGCGCGCTGGTCGAGCCACTTGATGTCCTCATCGGGCAGGTCGGCAAGGATGCGGGTCATTGATATATTGATATCATATCATGATATCATGTCAATGCGGGAACTTGCTATCGACGAAGTTCCGCACGAATTCGACCGGATCCGGCTCATGCCCCTGCGCGGCGATGAATCTGGCGCGCCCCTTGGTCCACACCTCATTGATTGCGCCCGCCATGCCTTCGGGAAACTGCATCCGCTGAACAACGATGCTGCGCCAGTCGCCGGTCGCACCGAACAGGGCGTGGAACGTCGGCTCCTGTGCTTTGAGCGCCGCATCGCTGTCCGCGTCGAGCGCGCCGATGGCGTCGAGGACATAGGCGTCGAGCAGCTTCAGGAACGGCTTTCCTGCATAGATATCGCTCATTTCGCCGCCTTTCGTGCCGCCATCGCCGCGCGGAACCGCTTCGCCCAGCCGGGCAGCGCGGTCTGTTCCGGGCGAACCAGC
>JBKBTH010000557.1:0-728 GCA_046290915.1 Sphingorhabdus sp. | reverse complement strand
ACGCACCCGGCCTCTTCGCGCAATTCGCGGACCGCAGCGGCCATCACCGTCTCGCCGCGGTGAATGCCGCCGCCGGGCAGCATGAACAGGTCTCGAGACTGGTAGCTGTGCCGCACCAGCAGAACATGACGGTCATCGCGCATGGCGATGATCTTGACGCCATGGGTTCGCGGCTTGACGATCCGCCAGTAGACCAGCCTGACCTTCTGGGCGATCCGGTAGGCCAGGTGCATCGCACTCATGCGCGATCCCCGGCCATGTCGCATCGCCCGTGAGGGTCAGACATCCAGATTGGCGACGTTGAGCGCGTTCTCCTGAATGAACTCGCGGCGTGGCTCGACGATATCGCCCATCAACTGGGTGAACACCTCGTCGGTGATATCGGCATCGTCGACCTTCACCTGCAGCAGCGAACGGTGGTTGGGATCGAGCGTGGTTTCCCACAATTGCTCGGCATTCATCTCGCCAAGACCCTTGTAGCGGGCAATCGCCAGCCCCTTGCGCCCCGCTGCCAGGATCGTCTCGAGCAGAACCGACGGCCGGTTGATCGTCACGCCGGTGGGCGCGGCAACCGCTTCCTCCAGCTCGTCGCTATCGCTGTCGGTCTCGCTCTCCGTCGGCGAGACGGCGCCGCCTTTGACCAACCTGCTGGGGTTGAGATACATCGCGGCGAATTCGCCTGCCACCCGGTGCAGCTTGCGCGCTTCGGCGCTGTTGAGGAAGGGCAG
>JBKBTH010000556.1:0-731 GCA_046290915.1 Sphingorhabdus sp. | reverse complement strand
AGAACGGTCCTTTTCAGTCAGCGCAGCAATGGGGATGACGACGTCAGGGACATTCAGGCCCTTGCGGTTCGACAATGCGCCGCCAACTTCAACCTTTGTATTGATATGATAAGGCCCGACTTCGGTTACGCGCAGAACAAGCTTGCCATCGTCGAGCAGCAATCGCGCGCCGACTTCCAATGCTGCAAATATTTCGGGGTGCGGCAAATGCACACGCTGGGCATCGCCCGGCGTCGGGTCGGTATCCAGCCGGAAATTGTCCCCAGTGTGCAATTCAACTTTGCCTTCGGCAAAGGTCCCAACGCGCAGCTTGGGGCCTTGCAAATCCACCAAGATTGTCGTTGGCCGGTTATATGCCTTTTCCAGCGCGCGAATGTTGGCAATCAACTGCGCCTTGTCGGCTTGCTCGCCATGGCTCATGTTCACCCGGAAGGCATCGGCGCCTGCGCGAAACAGCTTTTCGATCATTTCGGGCGTGTCACTGGCGGGGCCTAATGTCGCCAATATGCGGACCTTGCGCATACGTGGCTTGTGATATTGCATACAAAAGGCTCCGCTATATGGATTTTGAGGTTCGCCCTCCCCATAACGAGGCATGTCACCAACGGAAAGGGCGCATAGCTATGCAACAGGACATCCAGATTTCAGACGCCGCGGCCGCAGCCGCATTTCGCCGCCTTATCACCCATTTGCAGCACCGGCACGATGCGCAGAATATCGATCTGATGGGG
>JBKBTH010000054.1:0-8946 GCA_046290915.1 Sphingorhabdus sp. | reverse complement strand
CGGATGATGCAACCCATGGTGGATGGCAAAGTAAGGTCCGAAATAATCGTCTTTAGACGCTTACGGTCAGCCGCGCTGTGGATTTTACGGCTGATGCCGCCGCCATGCGACGTGTTTGGCATCAAGACGCAATAACGACCGGCAAGACTGAGATAGGTCGTCAAAGCCGCGCCCTTATTGCCGCGCTCTTCCTTTACGACCTGGACCAGCAAAACCTGACGGCGATGAATGACGTCCTGGATTTTGTAACGGCGACGCAAGTTCATGCGCTTTGCACGAACTTCATCGCTGGCTTTCGGTGCGCGGCTTTCACCGTTGCGTCCACCACGGCCACGGCGACGGCGGTTGTTACGGCCATTCTCGCCGCGATCGCCTTCATCAGACGCATCGTCGCCATTGCTGCCAAGGTCGGGCTCTTCGCCCTCAGTCATGTCGATGGTGTCGACGCTGTCGTCGCTGTCGACTTCAATCAGGTCAGTGACGTCGTCTTCACGCTCTGCAGAACCCTGCATGATGTCAGAAGGCTCGTCGCTTTCTTCCTCTTCCTGCTCACGCAGGGCAGCTTCTTCCGCAGCAGCTTCGGCCTCTTCGGCCAACAAACGCTCACGGTCTTCGCGCGGAATTTGGTAATAATCGGGGTGGATTTCGGCAAAAGCCAAAAAGCCGTGGCGATTGCCACCATAGTCTACGAACGCCGCCTGAAGCGAAGGTTCAACTCTTGTTACTTTTGCGAGGTAAATATTGCCTTTGAGCTGCTTGTGCTCGGCCGATTCAAAATCGAATTCCTCAATCTGGTTTCCTGTGACGACTGCGACCCGGGTTTCCTCCCGGTGCCGCGCATCGATTAGCATACGCGTTGTCATTGATATTACTCCAGCGAGCATGGCGCCCGGTTGTCAGCCAAAGGCCGCTCGCTCTATTGTTGATGCGTTGCCAGACCGGACGCAGAGCGTTCCTGTCGGCAAAGCGATATGGTGGGAATGTAAGAATTGCGTCTGCTGCTTGCGCATGGCGGGCGTGTATCGCGCGCGCTTGATTTCCAACCCATGCGCCAGTCCCTATGCGGGCGGCGTTGGTGGAAATATCATGCCTCATGCAGCGTCAACCTGTTAATATGCCGGACGGAAAACATCCGACGGCGGATTGGCGGGAAGATCATTAGAAGTTCCCTGTAGCTATTCGCTAGCACTCCAGCCGGTTGTCGGCAAGAGCATCACGTGAAATAGCTCGCCATTGTCGATCAAGTGTCCTTCGAAAAACCCGTTTTTACGCTTAATTCGTGATTAACCCTATCTGGACACCAGGGTTTACGCTTCGATGGCTAACAGCATGTTCATCATGTGGGTGGAGCTGGTGCGTGGACGAAAAAAATTTCTGGACGAAGACAATGGCAACAACCCATAAGCGGCATATGCTTCTTGCTGCGTTTTTTGCCACCCTGCCAGTTTTCGCGTCACCCGCGATAGGCGGAGCAATCCAGCAAGTTTCTGCGCATGACGGCGCGATCATTGTTCAATTTGACGGCGTGGTGGACAAAGCGGATGTTTTTGCGCTCGCTGGACCAGACCGGATTGCAGTTGATGTTTCAGGCGCAAAAGTGGGCTTCACCGCACAGCCGGGCGGACCAGTTTTGAACATTCGCCAAGGACAATATAACGCAGAAACCGCGCGCATAGTCCTTGATCTGGCTGAACCTGCAATTGTGACCGGCGGCACATTTTCTGCAGATGGAAAAAGCTTAAAACTCAATCTGTCGCCCGTTGCACATACCGCGTTTTCAGGGGCAGTTGGACGGGGAAAGACCCAAATCATTCCGCCTCTGGCCTTTCGCGCTGAACCACCAAAGCGGCGTTACGAAGTCACCGCACCAATTCGCACGAATGTCGCCAAAGGCCTGCCGAAAATAATCGGTCCTGCCGATGCAAGCCTGCCGCTCGTGGTGATTGATGCGGGGCATGGCGGCCATGACCCTGGCGCGATCAGTCCGCATGGCGGCCAGCGCGAAAAAGAGGTGACGTTGGCAATTGCCAAGGCGGTGCGCAATGAGATGCTGAAAAGCGGCCGCGTCCGTGTTGCATTAACGCGGGATAGCGACAAATTCGTTGTGCTGCAGGACCGGTATCAGATTGCGCGCAAGTTGAACGCGGATCTATTTATTTCCATTCACGCGGACAGCGCCGAAAATCCGCAAGCCAGCGGCGGCACCGTCTACACCCTCTCCGAAATTGCGTCGGATCGTGAGGCACAACGGCTTGCTGCGCGTGAAAACAAGGCTAACATCATTAACGGCGTTAATCTGGGCGGTGCAGATGCCAATGTATCGTCGATCCTGATTGACCTGACGCAGCGCGAAACGATGAATGTGTCTGCTGATTTTGCAAAGCTGCTGTTGCGTGAGGCGACGCCTAATATGCGTATCCGCGGCAATTCGCATCGCTTTGCGTCGTTTATCGTGCTCAAAGCGCCAGATACGCCGTCCGTGTTATTTGAGACGGGCTATCTCAGCAATGAATCCGATGTCAGTTTTCTCGCATCGTCAAATGGCCAGCAAAAAGTTGCAAGGGCGTTGGCAAATGCCATTCAAGTCCATTTTGCGCGCAGAATTGCCACCCGATAACCGGGGTACGCAGTAAAATCGCGCCAAGTTGCAGAACAACATTCTGGACCTGTCCGGCAAATCGGCTAGAGAGGGCCGATAATGGATAACTCGTCTCCGACCGCCGAAGAGCCAACTGCTGTCAGCTATAAGCTGAAACGCGAAGCCGATGGATTTATCGGCAAGTGGCAGGGCTGGTGGCAAAGCAAACGCTTTCGTCTTGCGACTTACGCCGTCGGTGCGCTTATCTTATTCCTTATTCTTTTTTGGGCACTTTTCGCGCGCAATCTTCCCGATGCTGAGGCGCTGATCGAATATGAATCGCCGCTGCCAACGGTGGTGCGTGACATTAACGGTGAGCCCTTTCACAGTTACGCCCGCGAACGCCGCGTTCAGCTTGAATATGCCGATTTTCCAAAACTGTTGGTCCGTGCCTATTTGGCCGCTGAAGACAAAACATTCTTCAGCCATGGCGGCATTGATTATCCCGGCATCGCGTCCGCTATTTTCGACAATATTTTCAGCAGCAAACGCTCGCGCGGGGCGTCGACTATCACGCAGCAGGTCGCCAAAAACCTGTTGCTGACCAATGAATATAGCTACACTCGAAAGGTCAAAGAAGCGATCCTGGCGAAGCGTATTGAGAATGCGCTAACAAAGCCGCAAATTCTGTCGCTTTACCTCAACGAAATTGCGCTCGGCCGGCAGGCATTTGGCGTGGAGGCGGCGGCTCAGGCCTATTTTGGTAAGAGCGTCGACCAGCTTCAACTGCATGAAATGGCGTTTCTCGCGATACTACCTAAGGCGCCCGAGCGCTATGGTCGCGCCAAAAATGCACAGCTTGCCATGACCCGTCGTAACTGGGTGTTAGGCGAAATGCGCGCAAATGAATGGATTACCGACGCCCAACTCGCTGCGGCCCGTGCCCAGCCGCTTGGCCTCGTCGCACAGCGCGGTACCGGATATAAAAATGTTGGCGGCTATTTCGCTGAAGAAGTTCGCCGCCAGTTGATTGAGCGCTTTGGTGAAACCGACGCTGACGGACCTTACAGCGTTTATTCCGGCGGTCTGTGGGTCCGCTCATCTATGAACGCTGATTACCAGATACTTGCGACCCAAGCCCTGCGCGATGGTTTGCTGCGCTATAACGCTGGTAAAGCGTGGAAGGCCAATATGGGCACGATTGACGTGTCGGACGACCAATGGGCATCCCGCTTTGCAGCGACCAATATCGCGATCGATTACGCCAATTGGCGCGCTGGTGTCGCGTTAGGTAAAGGAAAAGTTGGCTTTAGTGACGGCAGCATTGGCCAATTGAACGGCGGTCCATCTGCGATGAAAGCCGGCGATGTCATTGCAGTCGCGCCCAATGGCCCCAACAGCTTTGTCGTGCGCAGCGTGCCGGAAGTTGGCGGCGGCATGGTCGTGCAAAACCCGCTCAACGGACGCGTTTTGGCCATTCAAGGCGGTTTTGATAACCGTATCTCAAGCTTTAACCGCGCCACGCAGGCACAACGCCAGCCTGGCTCGACAATCAAGCCATTCGTATATGCGACTGCGCTCGACAACGGTATGACGCCGACATCCATCATCGTCGATGGACCATATTGCGTGTGGCAGGGTGCATCGCTTGGCCAAAAATGCTTCCGCAACTTTAGTGGCAGCGGTGCTGGACCTCAGACCATGCGTTGGGGTCTCGAGCAATCGCGCAACCTGATGACGGTCCGCGCTGCTGCGGAATCGGGCATGGATAACGTGACCAACACCTTCCGCGATGTCGGCATCGGAGATTATCCGGATTATTTGTCTTATGCGTTGGGTGCGGGAGACACGACTGTACTGAAAATGGTCAATGCTTATTCGATGCTGGTCAATCACGGCCGCGAATTGAAGCCGACACTTATTGATTATGCGCAAAATCGCAAAGGTAAGGTTATTTTTCCGGCCAAATGGAAACCCTGCAGTGGGTGCCGTGCGAAGGATTGGAATGGCAAGCCAATGCCCCGCTTTGCCGCGGCTGGTAAACAGGTCATGGACCCGATCACCGCCTATCAAGTCGTCCATATGCTTGAAGGTGTCGTTGAACGCGGTACCGCGACAATATTGCGCGACCTTGATCGCCCATTATTTGGCAAGACCGGAACGACGACTGGACCAACCAATGTTTGGTTCATTGGCGGGTCGCCGCACCTTGTCGCTGGGCTCTATCTGGGCTTTGACCAGCCACGTAACATGGGCGGCTATGCTCAGGGCGGATCGCTTGCTGCGCCAGTCTTCAAACAATTTGCGCGGACTGCGATGGCGGGGATGCCAAAAACACCATTCATTGCGCCAGCTGGTACGCGGCTTGTGCGCATCGACCGCAAAAGTGGGAAGCGCGTCTATGGCGCATGGCCGGGCCTTGATCCCAAAAGCGCTGTGATTTGGGAAGCATTCAAGGCTGAAACTGAGCCGAAGCGTTCCATCCGTCAGGAAGAGCTTGCAGCACGCGGTGATAAGCCCAAGAAAAAGGCGGAG
Organism: Sphingorhabdus sp.; assembly: GCA_046290915.1. Classification (GTDB taxonomy): domain Bacteria; phylum Pseudomonadota; class Alphaproteobacteria; order Sphingomonadales; family Sphingomonadaceae; genus Sphingorhabdus_B. Next base: position 3,833 of record JBKBTH010000054.1, on the reverse strand, counting down.
GCGCAGTCCGATAGCACAACGCGTACGTCAACATCAGCGAGCACGAGCGTCGGCACAAAGCGCGATCAGGAGTTTATTCAGCAAGAGGGCGGAATATACTAAGCCGTGCGTTTCGAGCGATGTTTCTCTAAATCACGACTGTAATCTCTAGCGACGATTGCGCCGCCATAATATTAGCTGGCTTTGACTTCGCGGGCGTTTCGGTTAAAGGCCGCGCCTGACGTTTTTCATTCCCTTGGAGTTTTCCCATGCGCGCCGACGCAGAAGGCTATGTTGCCCGCATTGATGCTGCCCTTAACTTGGTCAAGATGTCGCTTGATTGGGATCGCGCATTGCGCCGCCTTGATGAGTTAAACGCAAAGGTCGAAGATCCGACCTTGTGGGACAATCCCAAAGCCGCAGAAGAGGTGATGCGCGAGCGCCGCCGCCTTGATGCTGCCATCAGCACTGTGCGCGAAATCGATGCCGACAAGAGCGGAACGGTTGAGCTGATTGAACTTGCCGAAATGGAGGGCGATGCCGAACTTGGCGACGAAGGCGCATCCGCGCTGAAGGCGTTGGCGGATCGTGCTGACAAGGACAAGGTCATGGCACTGCTTTCGGGTGAGGCCGATGGCAATGACACCTTCATCGAAATTCATGCCGGAGCAGGTGGCACGGAAAGCCAAGACTGGGCTGAAATGCTGCAGCGCATGTATTATCGTTGGGCCGAACAACGTGGCTACAAAGTCGAAATGGTCGATTATCAGGCAGGTGATCAGGCGGGCATCAAGTCAGCCACTTTGCTGGTCAAGGGCGAGAACGCTTATGGCTATGCCAAGACCGAAAGCGGCGTCCACCGCCTCGTCCGTATTTCGCCTTATGACAGCGCAGCTAAACGCCACACCAGCTTCTCCAGCGTCTGGGTTTACCCTGTCATTGATGATAATATCGACATTGAAATCAACGAAGGCGATTTGAAGATCGATACCTATCGCGCGTCAGGTGCAGGTGGGCAGCACGTCAACACGACGGATTCCGCCGTCCGCATCACGCACAAACCTTCCGGCATTGTCGTAGCCAGCCAGAACGACCGCAGCCAGCACAAGAACCGCGCAACCGCGATGGGTATGTTGAAGGCACGGCTGTACGAAGCCGAACTGCGCAAGCGTGAAGAGGTCGCATCGGGCGAATATGCCGCGAAAACCGAAATTGGTTGGGGCCACCAGATCCGCTCGTACGTGTTGCAGCCTTATCAGATGGTCAAAGACCTGCGCACTGGCGTGACGTCGCCGACACCCGGCGACGTGCTTGACGGTGACCTCGATAACTTCATCGCCGCCGCACTGGCCCAGCGCGTGACGGGTGAGGCGGTCTCCGTTGATGACGTTGATTAAGAAAGGCTCCACTCTAGCGTAGCCGTCATGCTGAACTTGCTTCAGCATCTTAATTATTATTCGAAAAAGTAAAATCCTGAAACGAGTTTAGGATGACGCCTTCGTTGAGGTGAAACTTTGTCGGCAAGGCCAACCTAATCTCCTGGCGAGGCGGACGACCCGGCCAATAGCCCGCCATCCAAATGCACTTCGCTACCGGTCATGTAACTCGCGTCATCCGATGCAAGCATCAGGGTGATTGCCGCGACTTCTTCCACCGTGCCAAAGCGCTTGAGCGGAGTATCCGCAACCATGGCAGCCTTGCGCGCGTCTCGGTCTGGCCCGTCGCCAATTAAAGCTTCCCACATAGGTGTCATGATCGCGGCGGGGTGGATGGAATTGCAGCGAATGTTCAACCCTTGCCCCGCGCAGTAAAGCGCCACAGACTTTGTATGGTTTCGGATAGCTGCTTTGGACGAAGCATAAGCGGCAGCACCCGGTATGCCGACTAAGCCGGAACGCGAAGACATGTTGATGATGGAGCCGGCTTTCTTGGCGCGCATCGCCTTGATGGCGTAGCGACATCCCAGAAATGTGCCGTCCAAATTGATGGCGTGTACGCGGTGCCATTCGGCGAGGGTCGCATTTTCAGGGTCGTGCGGACCAGTGTCATCTTCAAATCCGGTTATGCCCGCATTGTTTACGACAATATCGATGAAGGGTTGCTGAACTGCCAACTGATTCCAGTCAGCCTCAGACGAGACATCAAGCGCGAAAAAAGTGCCTCCGATTTCCGATGCGACGCGCGTGCCATTCACGGCATCGACGTCCCCGATGACGACGCGCGCGCCTTCCTTTGCAAAACAGCGGGCGATTGCCTCGCCAATACCGCGTGCACCGCCCGTCACGAGGGCGGATTTATTTTGTAATTTCGGCATGTGTGTTTCCTGTGTTCAAAAGATACTTGCCCGCCGCAACGCTGCGAGGCGCTATCTGAGCCGTGTGAAGAGCGTTTGCACTCTTTAGCCTTGAATCACTGGACCTACTCCACTTAAGCAGGCCACAACCATAAGCACCGTAACGGGAGAGAGCAAGTGAGTGAGCATCAGGACTGGTTCCCAATTCCCGACACGGCAAAGACCAACACTTATTGCACAGCCGTAGAATATGACCGGCTCTACGCACAAAGCATCCATGAGCCAGATGCATTTTGGGCGGAACAAGCCAAGCGGATTGATTGGTTCACGCCGCCAACAATAATCGGCAATTGGTCTTATGACCCCGTTTCGATCAAATGGTACGAAGACGGTGTCTTGAACCTGTGCCACAATGCTGTTGATCGCCATGTTGCTGCGGGGAAGGGCAACGCGATTGCGTTCATCTTTGAGCCTGACGATCCGGCGAAGGATGCGCGTCGCGTGTCCTATGCCGAGTTGCTGAGCGACGTTAAACGCATGGCTGGCGCACTCACGACGCTTGGCGTGACCAAAGGCGATCGCGTCACAATCTATATGCCCATGTGCGTTGAAGGCGCCGTTGCCATGCTGGCCTGCGCACGTATCGGCGCGGTGCATAGCGTTGTCTTTGGAGGCTTTTCGCCTGAGGCTATTGCTGGACGCATTCAGGATTGCGGTAGCGGGTTCGTGATTTGCGCAGACACGGCGTTGCGCGGTGGCAAGTCCGTGCCGTTGAAAGCGAATATCGACGCTGCGCTTGCAAAAGTGGACGGCGTCGAAGCCGTTCTGGTTGTCCAGCATACTGGCGATCCCATCGCGATGCAGGCGGGCCGCGACCATTGGTATCATGAATTCGCCGCTGTGGATGAATGCCCTTGCGAACCCATGAATGCGGAAGACCCGCTGTTCATATTATATACGTCAGGATCAACAGGCAGCCCAAAGGGTGTGTTGCATACCGTCGGCGGCTATTCGGTATGGACCGCAAGCACGTTTCACTATGTGTTTGATTACCGCCCTGGCGAGGTGTTCTTTTGCTCGGCCGACATTGGCTGGGTCACGGGGCACAGCTATGTCGTTTATGGCCCGCTGCAAAATGGCGGCACCAGCCTGATATTCGAAGGTATTCCAAGTTACCCCGACAGCGGGCGGTTCTGGGACATAATCGACCGGCATCAGGTGAACATATTCTACACCGCGCCAACGGCGCTGCGCGCGCTGATGCGCGATGGCGATGGTGCGGTACTGGCGCGCTCGCGCAAGTCGCTGCGTCTGCTTGGGACCGTGGGTGAGCCCATCAATCCCGAAGCCTGGCGCTGGTATCATGCGACGGTGGGCGAGGGGAAATTGCCGATTGTCGATACATGGTGGCAGACCGAAACGGGCGGGGTCATGATTACAAACTTGCCCGGCGCGCATGGCATGAAACCCGGCAGCGCAGGGCGACCGTTTTTTGGCATTCAGCCGCAGTTGGTCGATGGCGAAGGCCATGTGCTGGAGGGTGCCGTCAGCGGCAATCTGT
>JBKBTH010000555.1:0-733 GCA_046290915.1 Sphingorhabdus sp. | reverse complement strand
CCAACGGAACGACACAGCCCCCTGCCCGCCATGTCGACAGCAGTTGGTTCTGGCCATAGTCAAAGCTCAACGGCAGGACCGCGAGAGTTTTGTCGTCCGGCTTGAGCTTGAGATATTGCGCGACGCTTACGGCGCCCAAAGCGAGGTTTGCATGGGAGAGCATGACGCCCTTTGGCCGACCCGTAGAACCGCTGGTATACAGGATTGCAGCGAGCGTGTCGGGGTTTGTGCTGGTCGGGAGAGGAGGGAGTGTTGGTGCGGTCGGGTCGTCCAACACCGCGAGCAAGGTCTTCTCATCGGCTACGTCGTAATTCACACCGTCACCCTGAACTTGTTTCAGGGTCTTACTCTGCGCCAGGGAGAGGTATGATGCTGAATCAAGTTCAGCATGACCGGTTGGCGCGAATTCAGAAGTTGGCGCTGGTTGCGACAAACTCGCCGCCCGCACAGCATTTGTAATCAGCAACCGCGCACCGCTATCGGCCATGATGTACGCGACCTGAGGTGCTTTAAGCAGCGGGTTGACGGGAACATGCACATGGCCAGCACGCACAGCGGCCAAGGGCATCAGGCAAGCAATCTCGCCTTTGCCCAGCCATGTCGCCACACGATCCCCGGCTTGGAGGTCCATTGTGCCCAACCACGCAGCCAGCCGACCGATACGGAGATTTAACTCCTGATAATTATAGGTCCGATCACGAATCGTCAGCGCACTCGCCAAGGCTTGTCCAAA
>JBKBTH010000554.1:277-736 GCA_046290915.1 Sphingorhabdus sp. | reverse complement strand
GCTCCTGCGCGACCTGCCATGTGCATATTGACCCGGCGTTTGCCGATCGCTTGCCCAAGATGAGCGAAGACGAGAACGACCTGCTCGACAGCACCGACCACCGCAACGAAACTTCGCGCTTGTCGTGCCAGGTTCCTGTGAGTGACGCGCTTGACGGCCTGATCGTCACCATCGCACCTGAAGACTAAACCGCAGTAACGAGGCCAATCATCGCCCCTGTCATCGCAGAGGCGAGATTGCCTGCGACCCAGCTTTTCATGCCCAGTGACGCTGCCTCTGCGCGGCGTGCAGGGCATAAGGTGCCGATCGTCGACACCAGCAGACCAATGCTGGCCAAGTTGGCAAACCCGCACAGGGCATAGGTTACAATCAGCTTGCTGCGCGGACCCAATGTGCCGTCCGCCAATGCGGCCATGTCGAGATAGGCGACATATTCGTTCAATATCGCCTTGGTGCCCA
>JBKBTH010000554.1:0-267 GCA_046290915.1 Sphingorhabdus sp. | reverse complement strand
CGCCCCATGGCACGCCAATTGCCCACATCAATGGTGCAAACAGCCAGCCGAACATCCGGCGCAGCGTCAGCGGATCGCCATCGACAAATGGCAACACGGTCAGCATCTGGTCAGCCAAAGCCACAAGTGCAAAGACAACGATGATGATACCAATGACCGCGAGGAACAGTTGAACCCCGTCCATCGTCCCGGTGATCACCGCATCGATGCTGCTTTCATATTTCAGGCTGGTGTCATCAGGGTCCATCTGGGTATCTCCCTCACCCG
>JBKBTH010000553.1:0-736 GCA_046290915.1 Sphingorhabdus sp. | reverse complement strand
GCGGTTGGGGGGGGGGTGCACGGTGGGGAAGGGGGAAAAAGGCCCGTCGGTGGAGGTAGGAAGAATAGTAAGATGCTGAAACAAGTTCAGCATGACGGGGAAGGCGAACACGCAGTTGTAACACCAATTGTCATGCTGAACTTGTTTCAGCATCTTACTTTCAAAATAAGCGCTTTCTTAGTAAACTGGCAAAGCAGGAAAACCCAAATCCTCCGCCAGATCGCGCCATGTCGGGTTGCTTGCGGTCACATGGTTGATCTTCCATTGGCGGTGCCAGTTTTTCAACTGCTTCTCCCGCACGATGGCAGCCTCCATTGTCGTGAACACTTCAAACAACACGAGCCGCTGGATGTTGTATTTCTTGCTATGTCCGTCAAAATATCCGTCGCGATGCTGGCTAATGCGTTTCACCAAATCAGACGTCACGCCGATGTAAAGCGCCTGATCGTTGAAGCTGCCCATGATGTAGACGCAGGGTTGAAAGTCGAGGCGTTTGGTCATGTTGGTTCCAAATTTTGCACGGCTTATCTTGGTGTTACGGTGGTTTTTCAACGTTGTAGGGAGTGAAGCAAAATTAAGATGCTGAAACAAGTTCAGCATGACGGGAGTTACTAAATTGCAGAATTAGTCTCACTCCATCGTCACCATCACTTACCACTCACCGTCGCCTTCTCTTACCACTCACCGTACCTTTTTTTAACACTCATCGTCACCCTGAACTTGTTTCAGGGTCTTA
>JBKBTH010000552.1:0-736 GCA_046290915.1 Sphingorhabdus sp. | reverse complement strand
ACTTCGGGCTGACGCCACGGAAGTCGCGGATACGGGGCATTGCGATCGTGATCAGGCGATCGAGGAACTCGTACATGCGCTCACGACGCAGCGTGACCTTGCAACCGATCGCCATGCCTTCACGCAGCTTGAACTGCGCGATCGACTTCTTCGCCTTGGTGATCACCGGCTTCTGGCCCGCGATCAGCTCCATCTCGGACGCGGCCTGATCGACGCGCTTCTTGTCCTGGGTCGCCTCGCCGACGCCCATGTTGAGCACGATCTTCTCGATCCGGGGGATCTCGTTGACGTTCTTGTAGCCGAACTTCTCGACCATCGCCTTGACGATCGTGTCTTCGTAGATGCCCTTCATCCGGGGCTTGTAGGCATCAGCCATCGATCTTCTCCCCGGACTTCACGGCCACGCGGACCTTCTTGCCGTCCTGCGTCTCGAACCGGACGCGGGTGGGCTTGCCGTCGGCGGTCACGTGCGCGACCTTCGAGATGTGCAGCGGCGCTTCGGTGCGCTCCAGGCCACCCTGCGGGTTCGCCTGGGTCGGCTTGCGGTGGCGGGTCGCGACGTTGACGCCCTCGACCACGACCTTGGCATCCTTCGGCATCGACACCGTCACGGTGCCGGTCTTGCCCTTGTCCTTGCCGGATAGGACGATGACACGATCGCCCTTCTTGATCTTCGCGGCGGCCATTACAGCACCTCGGGCGCGAGAGAGATGATCTTCATGTGCTTCTTGCCGCG
>JBKBTH010000551.1:0-754 GCA_046290915.1 Sphingorhabdus sp. | reverse complement strand
GGGCCATATAGGCCGTTAAGCGCTATATAGTCGTTCGTTCAGCACCTGATAAGGATGGGGCACATAATATGTCCAGCATGGTAAAGCATCTCATTTCGGCATCTATGCTGATAATTCCGTTTTCGTCGGCTGTGGCAGCACAGCAAAATGACGGCATCGTGTGGCAGCGCGGCACGGGGGGCGGCACTGTTGCCTCTCCCACTGCGGAAATGCCTCCCATGCCCGTCGCGCAATATCTCCCTAGCGAGGGCCAAGTCCCCGCCGCCCTGCAGCAATGGAAAATGCTGAGCGCTTCGGCCAATTTGAGCTTTGGCCAATATGCATCGTTTCTAATGCGCTATCCCGATTGGCCGAACAGCGACGAAATGCGCAAGAACGCCGAACAGGCGATTGATCCCTTGGCATCATCGCCCAGTCAGGTTGTGGCGTTCTTTGATCGCCTGCCTCCTGTCACTAATGCGGGACGCGCGCAATTCGCAATCGCGCTTGATGCATCCGGCGACAAATCCCGCGCTGAAGCCCAAGCCCGCGAGGCTTGGCGCGGTGGCGCACTTAATGATGATGACGAAGCACGCATGTTCCGCATCACCGGCAACCGGTTGAGTTCCGCAGACCATGACGCGCGCGTTGACCGCTTATTATGGTCGGGCTCGACTCGTGTGGCGGAACGTTGGGTTGCCTATACTTCACCGCAACGTCGGCCCGCATTTGTTGCTGCGCTCGCCACCCGATTGAAGGCCCTTGATGCCGACCA
>JBKBTH010000550.1:0-784 GCA_046290915.1 Sphingorhabdus sp. | reverse complement strand
GACCCGCGTACTTTGACGGGGGCAACGCCCGGTGGTGGCGTCGAAGCTATAAGGCGCAGGCTGAGTGACCCGATGTTTGCCGATTTGGCTGTCGACCGCGCACAAATTGAGGAATGGATCGCAGCAAGCCCTGATGCAGCCGAAGCCTTTTCCCGTGCCTTTGACCGCCTGTCGGGTGGCTCACACGGTGGCGCTAATGCGGTTGGCGGTGGCGGGCAGATCGAGCCTGAAGCCATAGCATCGGCGCGGCGTGAAATCGAACGTTGGCGCAACCATTTTGCTGACTTGGATTCTCAAGCGGAATCCCTGGCTGACGAACTTCGTTTGGCTAATGCAGACCTTTATGGTGCGATTACCGAGCGGTTGCGGGTTAAGCACCAGCTTTCCATCCGCATATTGCCATTTGACGTTATGCCCGACAGGCTCCGTCGCCTTGACCTGCACGCACGGCAGCTTCAGTTGTCCGAACTGCTCGACCCCGCAAGTAGGACCTTTGCCGCAGCGTTGCAGCTCGGCATGCTTGAGGCAAAGGGCGAGATTGACGCGCTTGTTGCCGGAGCATCTTTCACGGAACGTGCCGCCGAGCGCTTGTATCGCCGCCATTTAAGCAGCTATTTTGCTGCTGCTGTTATGATGCCCTACGCACGGTTTCTGCGCGCCTGTGACGCCACAGGCTATGATATCATGCTTCTCCAGCGGCGCTTTGGCGCTGGCTTTGAACAAATCGCCCATCGCCAGACGACATTGCAGCGGGTGGGACAACGCGGCCTGCCAATTTTCATGC
>JBKBTH010000549.1:0-796 GCA_046290915.1 Sphingorhabdus sp. | reverse complement strand
GAAAGGCAGATTGAATGACCAGCACTGCCGCGCTGTGAATGTCTGTGGTGTCCCATGCGATGATTGGGTTGTTTCCGCCCATTTCGAGCGCGAGTATCTTGTCTGGCCGGTGCGCGAATTGCCGGTTGAGTGCTAACCCGGTTTGCGCCGATCCTGTAAACAACAGGCCATCAATATCGGGATGCGCGGACAAAGCCTTACCTATTTGCGGGCCACCTTGGACAAGTCGGACCACGCCATCTGCTATGCCCGCCTTGCGGTAATATTCGACCAGAAGCGCGCCAACCGCTGGCGTTTTTTCCGAAGGTTTGAAAACCACGGCATTGCCAGCAATCAAGGCTGGAATGATGTGGCCATTGGGCAAATGCGCCGGAAAGTTATAAGGCCCCAAAACAGCCAGAACACCGTGCGGTTTGTGCCGCAAGGCGTTTCGCGATCCTGCTTTGCCATCAAGCCGTCGCTGCGCGGTGCGGTCAGCATAGGCCCTTAAGGAAATGTCGACTTTGCCAATGACTGACTCAACCTCGTTACGTGCCTCCCAAAGGGGTTTTCCGGTTTCGCGGGAAATCAGGTCCGCGAATATATCAAGATCGGCACGGACACGATTGCCGAAACTGCGCACGCGTTCAATCCGGTGGGCAAGCGGCGCTGCCGCCCATAAGGGCCATGCAGCCCGCGCCAACGCTATTTCATGGTCAACGTCGCTCACGCGTCCGCGCCAAAGTTCGTCACCCGTGGCCGGTTCAAAGGAAATCAGTTCAGACAAGACTCGCTTTCGGGTTGGTAGAAGATGATG
>JBKBTH010000548.1:521-802 GCA_046290915.1 Sphingorhabdus sp. | reverse complement strand
AAGTCGAAAAGAAGAAGGACGATTCCGATCTTGCCGACGACGATCTTGACATTGACGTCGATGCCGTGGACGGCGACGTGTCGCCGGATAATGATGTCGACCTTGGCGGTGATGAAGATCTCGGCGTTGCCGGCACGGAAGACGAGCCAGAAGATATCTAATCTTCGCGCTTGATATATAAAGGAGCGCCCGCTAGTGGCGCTCCTCACCAAGGCTGCCAACTGGCGGCCAGATGGGGCCTTAGCTCAGCTGGTAGAGCGCTACACTGGCAGTGTAGAGGT
>JBKBTH010000548.1:0-511 GCA_046290915.1 Sphingorhabdus sp. | reverse complement strand
AGAGGTCAGGGGTTCGACTCCCCTAGGCTCCACCATTCTTCATTCGCGCAATCTGGGCTGCCCAAGAAGTCACGCTGAACTCGGTCCACCTTTGGTGACTGCGTTCCAGGGCATTATTGGACGACCCTCAAGAAGTAAGATGCTGAAACAAGTTCAGCATGACGGGATTGAACCCGCCACTGGCCAAAACCGCCATTCTTCCCTAAAGGCCAACACATGCATTTTCTCGACCAAGCAAAAATCTTTATCCGTTCCGGCGCCGGTGGCCCGGGAGCGGTCAGCTTTCGTCGTGAAAAATATGTTCAATATGGTGGCCCCGACGGCGGCAATGGCGGCAAGGGAGGCAATATAGTTTTCGAGGCGGTCGCTGGCCTCAATACGCTCATCGACTTTAGCTACGCTCAGCATTTCAAGGCGCAGCGCGGTATTCAGGGCATGGGGCGTGACCGCCACGGGGCCTATGGCGAGGATCTTGTCATCAAGCTGCCTGTTGGTACTCAGGTGCTGGCCG
>JBKBTH010000547.1:0-805 GCA_046290915.1 Sphingorhabdus sp. | reverse complement strand
GTCTTCGGGGCGTTTCCAGTTATCGCTCGAAAAGGCATAGAGACTTAACGTTTCCAAGCCCAACTCACCGGCGGCGCGGACGACTTTCCGAACTGTCTCAACGCCTTTTTTATGGCCCATCGCCCGCGGCAGCATACGTTTTTTTGCCCATCGACCGTTGCCATCCATGATGATGGCCACATGCCGGGGGATCTTGCCGGTGCCTGCTTCAATACGCACAGGTTGGGAAGCGGTGGTCAGCATTATGACTGAACTCCCGCCCAACACAGCATTGTCACCCCCGACCGGATCGGGGGTCCATGGTCCAAGCCGTCGGTTATTACCGACATCTTTGGCCATGGATTCCCGCTTTCGCGGGAATGACAAAATCTCGTGAGAAGGAATTGCGCCAATATCACTGGCTGAGGATTTCCTTTTCCTTGTGCGCAGCTGCGTCATCGACGGACTTGATCATCTCGTCAGTCATCTTCTGAACTTCAGTTTCCAGCCGCTTGCGGTCGTCTTCGCTGATTTCCTTCTTATTCTCGTCGGTTTTCAGCCCGTCATTGGCATCACGCCGCACGTTACGGATCGCGATTTTTGCCTTCTCGGCATATTGACCTGCAAGCTTAGCCAGCTCTTTGCGGCGCTCCTCGGTCAAATCGGGAATAGGCAAACGCAGTGTCTGGCCATCGGTGATCGGGTTAAGGCCAAGGCCTGCCGAACGAATAGCCTTTTCGACCGGCGTCACGTTGGAGCGATCCCAAACCTGCACTGAAAGCAAACGGGGTTCAGGCGCGCGGACCGTTGCAACCTGGCTCAACGG
>JBKBTH010000546.1:0-807 GCA_046290915.1 Sphingorhabdus sp. | reverse complement strand
TGGGCGCGGTCATGTCGGTTTCAATCCGCACCGCGCGTGCCTCCAGTTCCGTCAGCCTGCGTTGCAGCTCGGTCTTGATCGCTGGCGTGTCGTTCACGCCGAGACATCCTTGATCATCACCGCGACCTGATCGAGAATGGAAAGCCGTTCTTTCTTCAGTTCCTCGGTACGTTCGTCGGACGCAGGCTCGATGCCGCTGTCGATGCGGTGAATCTCGCGGTTCACCTCATGATATTGCGCGGCCAGCTTGCCGAAATGTTCATTACCGGTTTTCAGCGTGTGCAACGCTTCGGTGGCGTCGGGGAATTCGGAATGCAGGTCATGGGGGGTATGCGACATCGATATGGTTCCTTTTCAATTGGGATAACCATGTTGTGCGCCAAACGGACCCGTCGCACATTGCGCCAGATCAAAAAGTTCTGACGCTGCTATTAATGTACCGTCACCCTGAACTCGTTTGTGCTCTACACGCCTTCGGCTCCAGGGTGTTACTTCTTCAACGTCGACAATTAAGACCCTGAAACAAGTTCAGGGTGACGATGGTGGCGCAACGGTGCACGAACGCTGTTAAAAACCATTTTCCTACAATAACCAATATGGTTCATAAGCGCGTCCATTTTATCCAGTGGAGCAAAGCATGCGTAACAAAGTCCCCGTCGCCCGCGAAGACCGCGCGCCCTTGCCTGATTTCACCCCCGTGCCGCTGCGATACCGCCATGACGGCTGGACCCCCGAGCGGCAACGCGGCTTTATTGAGGCTTTGGCCGACACGGGCTGCGTCAGCCGCGCGACCGCCATCGTCAACAT
>JBKBTH010000053.1:0-8958 GCA_046290915.1 Sphingorhabdus sp. | reverse complement strand
ATCAATCAGTAGTTCGCTGCACAAGGCGTCATAGCTGCCGGCGAAAGGCTTTGGCATATGCTGCATCCGGTGAATGTCAAAAATGTCCTCGAACACATCATCAAGACCGCGTGCGGTCAACACGCGTTCGGCATAAGGCGCGTCCGCGTTGGTGAAGATAATTTTTCGGCCAGGCAACGCGGTTATATATCCGCGTAGATCCGCCGCTGGCTGTAATAAGCTCATATCAACGTCATGCACAAAATCGAGATAGCTGTGTGGGTCTACCTCATGTTCGGCCATCAGCCCGCCCAAAGTCGTGCCGTATTTCTTCCAATAACGATGTCTGATTTCATGCGCTTCAGCCGAGCTAATGCGGAAATACTCTTCCACATATAAGGCGATGCGATCTCGGACTTGGGCCATGATATTGGCTTCCGGGCCATATAAGGTCAGGTCGAGATCAAAGATCCATGTGTCGATATCGGAGAAGTTTGGTTGCATAGGCTGCGCGTATCAACCCCTACGGTATTTCTCAACGATGATATTAAGATTGGCGAAAGCGAATCCAATTTATACAGATGTCCGCCGCACAGGAGGGTTGCAATATTATGAGTTCGCCGTTGCTCGATCGTAAGCTGGTAATCGGCGGGTCTATTATATTTGCGTTGTCTCTTTCTGCCTGCGGAGGCGGTGGTGGAGGCGTGAACTCGGCGCCTCCTGCACCGCCCGCGCCACCCCCCGTAGTTGCGCCGCCACCACCTCCACCGCCTCCTCCGCCACCACCACCGCCGCCGCCCACAACAAATTTCGCGACAGCGGAATATAATCGGTCGGATGGCCCTAGCTTTCATAACGCGATAACCGCCTATCGCGCTGGCGCATCCGGCGTTGGCGTGACCGTGGGTGTTATCGATTCAGGGATTGACCCCAACAGTCACGAATTTACCGGGCGTATTCATGCGCAGTCGGGCGATGTGACGGGCGCAGGCAGGCCACTGGGTGATGACGACGGTCACGGGACGGAAGTCACACGCGTGCTTGCCGCTGCCAAAGACGACCGTGATGTTCATGGCATCGCATTTAATGCGACGATTTTGGCACTGCGCGCCGACCAAGCCGGAAGCTGCACCACTGCAGGGCCCGGTGAGGATGAAGCCTCATGCTCGTTTTTTGATACCGCGATTGCAGCGGGCGTGAACCGCGCGATCGATAATGGCGCGCGCGTTATCAACCTTTCTTTGGGCGGCGCAGGTGGCGCAAGCTCAACGCTTCGCGCAGCGATCAACCGGGCGACGCAAGCAGGCATCGTGATCGTCGCTTCGGCGGGTAACGAAGGAAATGACACCGCCCCTGCGTTCGACCCCAACAGCCCAAGCCCATTTGCTCAGGCACTGTTGGCCAATGGCAATGGCCTCGTCATCATTGCCGCGTCGGTGGATGATCAGGGTGTGATTTCGAACTTCAGCAACAAGGCAGGTGTTTCGCAAGGTTCGGTTTTGTCGGCATTGGGGCAGGGCATCTGTTGCGAATATCGGGACGACACGATTTACCGGTTTGACCAGAATGGACAGACATTCATTCGCGTGTTCAACGGCACATCCTTTTCTGCACCACAAATATCTGGTGCGGCGGCATTGTTGGCACAGGCTTTCCCGAACCTGACGGGGTCGCAAATCGTCAATCTGCTGCTGACCTCTGCGCGCGATGCGGGCGACCCCGGCACTGACGCGATTTACGGACGTGGCATACTGGATATTGCACGTGCCTTCGCGCCTGCTGGAACGACCACGCTGGCGGGCACCACGAGCGCAGTTCCGCTTTCGGGCAATGGCGGTACAACATCTGGTCCAATGGGCGATGTTGCGATGTCCAATCGCCCCGTAAACGCGGTTATCCTGGATAGCTATGGCCGCGCATATGACATTAACCTCGCGCATGGACTTAATGCCACCGCGCCGCGGCTGCGTTTGACGCCTGCGCTCATCAATCAGGGCCGGTCCGTCAGTGCCGTCAATGGCACGACCCAACTAGCGTTTTCGATCAGCGACAGTGGTGCAGGCGCAGCAAATGTCGTTCCGTTGGCTCTGTCTGATGGACAAGCGCGACACGCACGATTGTTGGCAGGGCGAGTTAGCGCCGCAATTACCAAAGATATGCGCTTTAGCCTCGGTATCCGCCAAGCCGCCGCCAGTCAGATCGCGGCTTTGCAAGACATGACCAGCAGCGCGTTTCTGACCACTGGCGAGGCGCGGATGGAGGGCGGGTTTGAACGCCAGCCAGCCAATTCCTTTGCGTTGCGTCAGACAATCGGCGCCTTTGGACTGACCGGCAGCGTCGAACGTGGCGATGCGCGTCTCTACCAGGGCGCTGGCATTGAATATCTCCGGTCGGGAACGCGCCAATATCCTTACGCGACGTTGGGGCTGTCGCTCGATCGACAGTTTGGGCCCGCTCGAATGGCGCTGGGTGCCAACTGGATGCGCGAAAACGAAACCATCCTAGGTGCCCGTTTTGCGAACTTTATCGGTCGCGGCGGTGCGCGCAGCCTGTTTATGGACGGCAATATCGAGGCAGCCTTGGGACAGGGCTGGACGCTCGGCACGAGTTGGCGGCAAGGATGGACCTATGCCAATGCCGGCTCTGCACTCACCGGCCAAAGCATGCTGAAAAGCAACGCATTCTCGTTCGATGTTACACGTGCCAATGCGTTTGCGCATGGCGACCGATTGGCGTTTCGGATTGCCCAACCGCTGCGTGTCGCCAGCGGTGGCCTCGCACTTAACGTGCCTGTTGCTTATGATTATGCCACGCTGACTCCGACCTTTGGCATCCAGCGTTTCAGCCTTGCGCCGCAAGGCCGCGAAATCGCCAGTGAAGTTGCGTGGATATTGCCAATTAGTGGCGGCTATTTCTCGTCAAACCTGTTCTGGCGACAGGAGCCTGGCCATTTCGAAACTGCCCCGGATGACATCGGCGTGGCATTCCGGTTTCAGTTTGGCTTTTAAACCGTAAAGCTTTCGCCGCAGCCGCAGCTGCCCGTGGCATTGGGGTTGGTGAAAACAAAGCCAGCGGCAAATTCGTCTTCGACCCAGTCCATAATCGAGCCGACAAGGTAGAGCACCGAGCCGCCGTCGATATAGAGCACGCCGCCGGGTGTTTCAATTTTCTCATCGAACGCGATGGCCTCGGACACATAGTCGACCGAATAAGCAAGGCCCGAACAGCCACGACGCGGCGTCGACAGCTTCACGCCAATAGCGCCTTCGGGCGCCTTTGACATCAGCTCTGCGATCCGCGCTTCCGACGCGGGCGTCAGGATGACTGCAGCAGGGCGAACACGGGTTTTCACATCGGTCATAACATTCCAAGCTCCAAACGGGCTTCATCAGTCATATTGGCGGGGCTCCACGCAGGTTCCCAAACCAGCACAACCTCGGCATCACCAATGCCCGGTACCGCGCCAACGCGCAGTTCAACTTCACCTGGCATCGATTCTGCCACCGGGCAATGCGGCGTGGTGAGCGTCATCGATACCAGCGCATGGCCATCATTGATCTCGACATTGTAAATGAGACCAAGGTCGTAAATGTTCACCGGAATTTCCGGGTCGTAAATTTCCTTGAGCGCTTCAATGACCGCTTCGTACAAATCACCATCTGGCTCGCTTGGCGAGGGCGCAGCAGGTTTCTGCGCAAGAAAGCCCTCAAGATAATCCTTCTTGCGGGCCAGTGTCTCGCTAGGCGTTTCGATTGCGTTTTCCACGCGCGCACGGGGCGGCTTTTCGACGCTATCAACTTCTTCTATCCGGATGTTCTCGTTCATCCAAAAATCCTTTTCACCCGTTCGAGCCCGCGCACCAGCGCTGCGACATCATTTTCATCATTATAAATACCAAAGCTCGCTCGCGCAGTGGCGGGGACGCCCAGATGGTCCATCAGCGGTTGTGCGCAGTGATGGCCCGCGCGAATGGCGACATTTTCTTCATCCAATATCGTGCCGATGTCATGCGGATGGATGCCCTCCATACTGAACGACACGATACCAGCTGATTTTTCCGGTCCGTATAAGGTCACCGAATTGACGCCACGCAAGGCATCGCGCGTCTGCGCGGCAAGCGCGCTTTCATGCGCAAATATCGCCTCGGGACCAAAGCTGTCGATAAAGTCGATTGCGGCGTGCAGGCCAATCACCTCGATGATCATTGGCGTGCCCGCCTCAAAACGCGATGGTGCAGGGGCGTAGGTCGTCTTTTCGAAGGTCACGCGATCAATCATCGCGCCGCCGCCCTGCCAAGGTGGCATAGCGTCGAGCGTTTCGGCCGCCGCCCAAAGTACGCCAATGCCCGTTGGGCCATATAGCTTGTGGCCAGACATGACGTAAAAGTCGCAACCAAGCTCAGCCATGTTGAGCCGCATGCGCGGTGCGGCCTGACAGCCATCGAGCATGAGCTTGGCACCGACGGCATGCGCAGCCTTGGCCGCGCGCTTTGCGCCAAGGACCGATCCCAACACGTTGGACACATGCGCCAGCGCGACGAGCTTATGCTGCGCGGTCAGGTTCGCTTCCAGCCAGTCGAGGTCAATCAAACCGTCTTCGGTCAACGGGCAGACGTCGATATGCGCGCCGACCTTTTCCGCCAGCATTTGCCAGGGTACGATATTGCTGTGGTGCTCGAGCTGCGACAGCATGATGCGGTCGCCAGCTTTTATATTGGCCGGGCCCCAGCTTTGCGCAACCAGGTTGATGCCCTCGGTCGCACCGCGCACAAAGACAACTTCATTCGGGCTTGCCGCACCGATGAAATGCGCGACGCGCTCGCGCGCAGCCTCAAACGCGACGGTCATATTGGCTGAACGCGCATAGACGCCGCGATGGACGGTTGCATAATCCTCACCGCCCGCGCGCATCATCGCGTCGAGTACGACCTGTGGCTTTTGCGCGGTCGCTGCCGTGTCGAGATAATGCCAGTTGTTCGCGAGGCCGGGGAATTGGTCGCGAATTTGAGGTGGGCGCGTGAGGACAGCCACGTTCACTGTACCACTCCGTCACCCTGAACTTGTTTCAGGGTCTTAATGCATTGCAAGAAAAAGTAAGATGCTGAAACGAGTTCAGCATGACGACAGGAATCCATCACACCAAATCCCCTAATTTCTTCAACGCCGATTCGGTCAGCATCTCTTCATCCGCTGCACCCTCGAACACGCCAGCGACAAAGGCCTGCAACATCAGCTTCTTTGCGTCTGCGGGCGCAATGCCGCGCGCTTGCAGATAGAACAGTCCAATCGGGTCAAGCTCGCCAATTGCACAGCCATGCGCGCATTTGACATCGTCGGCGTAGATTTCGAGTTCGGGTTTGGCGTTGGCGGTAGCGCTGCGATCAAGCAGCATCGCTTTTACCGATTGCACACTGTCGGTCTGCTGCGCATCGCGCGCCACGGCAACTTTGCCAAGATAGGTGCCTGTCGCTGTGCCGGCCAAAACGGTACGCACGATCTGCGATGACGTTGCGCCGGGTTCGGCATGGGTGACCGTGGTAACGACTTCAAGCGTTTGTGATCCGCCACCGATTTGCACCGCGCCAAGCTTAAAATCCGCACCCTCATGGAGTGTAACGTTCAACTCAACCCGCCCATAATCGCCGCCGATGTTCAGCACATGAATTGCGGTGGTGGCGCCTTTGCCGATCGCGATGTCCAGCTGATGAATTGAACCGCCATCCTGAATGATCGTGCGTGCAAAGCTGCCGCCCGCAGGCACGATGACGCTTTCGGGCGCGGGCAATGGCCACACCGCTTCAACAGCGGCAATGTCGCTGTAGCGCCATGCTTCATTGTGGCGAGTGGGCGCGGGCAGGGTCAAGCCGCCAATTCCTTATAGCCGTCACGCTCAAGCTCAAGCGCAAGCTCCGCGCCACCAGTCCGCGTGATGCGGCCACCATCGAGGACGTGCACAAAGTCAGGTTTCACATAATCGAGCAGCCGCTGATAATGCGTAATCAGCAGCACGGCCTTGTCGGGCTTGCGCATGATACGGTTGATGCCGTCGCCCACTGTGCGCAGCGCGTCGATATCGAGGCCGCTGTCAGTCTCGTCGAGGATCGCAAGCGCGGGGTCAATGATGCCCATCTGCACCATTTCGTTGCGCTTCTTCTCGCCGCCCGAAAAGCCGACATTCACCGGGCGCTTGAGCATATCCATATCCATGCCGAGCGCCCCTGCCTGTTCGCGTGCAACCTTCAGGAATTCGCCGCCCGAAAGCGGAGCCTCACCACGATATTTGCGCTGTGCATTCAATGCCTCGCGCAGGAACTGTACGTTCGAAACGCCGGGGATTTCGACGGGATATTGGAAGCCCAAGAATAAGCCAGCGGCGGCGCGTTCATGCGGTTCTAGGCCAAGCAAATCCTGACCGTTGAACGTCACCGAACCATCGGTCACCTCATAACCAGGCCGCCCCGAAAGCACATAACCCAGCGTCGATTTTCCAGCACCATTCGGACCCATGATCGCATGGATCTCGCCCGCATTTAGCGAAAGCGTGAGGCCCTTGAGAATAGGCTTGTCGCCAACATTGGCGTGGAGGTTAGTTATTTGGAGCATATGACGTCTATTTTTCCGTTAAATCGTTTTGCGTTGGAGAGGCAATAATGCCTCACCCCACACTCCCCTCAAGGCTAATGCCCAACAACTTCTGCGCTTCCACCGCAAATTCCATCGGCAGTTGCTGCAGCACTTCCTTGGCAAAGCCGTTGACGATCAGCGCCACGGCTTCCTCGGCGTTCAGCCCGCGGGCCATTGCGTAGAACATTTGGTCGTCGCTAATCTTGCTGGTCGTCGCCTCATGCTCGATTTGCGCGCTGGGGTTGCGGACTTCGATATAGGGCACAGTATGCGCCCCGCTTAAGCTGCCAAGCAGTAACGAATCGCATTGGGTGAAGTTGCGCACGCCTTCCGCGTTTGGCGCGACGCGCACCAGTCCGCGATAGGTGTTGTTGCTGTGCCCGGCGCTGATGCCTTTACTGACGATGGTCGAGCGCGACCCCTTGCCATTGTGGATCATCTTGGTGCCGGTGTCGGCCTGCTGGTAATTGTTGGTGACTGCGACCGAGTAAAACTCGCCGACGCTGTTCTCGCCGTTTAATACGCACGAAGGGTATTTCCACGTCACTGCGCTGCCGGTTTCGACCTGAGTCCAGCTTACCTTGCTGTTCCGTCCCTGACACAATGCGCGCTTGGTCACGAAGTTGTAGATGCCGCCTTTGCCTTCCGCGTCGCCGGGGTACCAGTTTTGGACGGTCGAATATTTTATTTCGGCATCATCCAATGCAACCAGCTCAACGACAGCGGCATGAAGCTGGTTCTCGTCGCGCATCGGTGCGGTGCAGCCTTCTAGGTAGGACACATAGCTGCCCTTGTCCGCGACGATTAATGTGCGCTCAAACTGACCCGTATTTTCCGCGTTGATGCGGAAATATGTGGAAAGCTCCATCGGGCAGCGCACGCCTTCGGGGATGTACACAAACGTCCCGTCGGAAAAGACTGCGCAGTTGAGCGTCGCGAAATAATTGTCGCGCATTGGCACGATCTTGCCGAGATATTTGCGGACGAGGTCAGGATATTCCTTGATCGCTTCCGAAATGCTGCGGAAGATGACGCCAGCGCGCTCCAGTTCAGCGCGGAAGGTGGTCGCAACCGACACACTATCGAACACAGCATCAACCGCGACACGGCGTTGTGGCAAGCCGCCATCTTCGCCGCCTTGCACGCCGGCAAGCAACTTCTGCTCGGCAATCGGAATGCCAAGCTTTTCATAGACGCGCAAAATTTCGGGATCGACCTCGTCGAGCGAATTCAGCTTGGGCTTTGCCTTGGGCGCGGCGTAATAATAAGCGTCCTGATAATCGATGGGCGGCACGTTGAGCTTTGCCCAATCCGGCGCTTCCATCGTTTTCCACATGGCAAAGGCCTTCAGCCGCCACTCAAGCATCCATTCAGGCTCATTTTTTTTCGCCGAAATGAAGCGGACAGTGTCTTCGTTTAGACCTTTTGGCGCGAAGTCCGTTTCGATATCCGACGACCAGCCATGCTCGTAATCGGCAACCTTTTCGGCAGCATCCCATGCGGCCTTGTCCTTGATTTCTATCTCGTTGGTCATCGCGCCAGTCCTGCCAAATTGATTTGCGCCAGCGCACCACGCACGGCGTCGTTTACGACTGGCCAATGCGACTGGACGCTGCAGCTGCCTTCTTTGACGCAATGCTGACCCAGCGCATGTTTATGCGTATCGCAACATGCGGTCATGGCGATTGGGCCTTCGACTGCCTCAATAATATCCGCCAAGTTGATCGCCGCGGCTGGGCGCGCAAGCGTGATGCCACCTCCTGTGCCGCGCGCTGAACGCAATAGGCCCGCCTTGGTCAACATACTCACAAGCTTTTGAGTGGTCGGCAGCGCAAGGCCAGTCTCGGTCGCAAGGTCCGTCGCAGATACGCGCGCAGAGCCGCAATGGCGCGAAGCCGCGCTCATAACCACCACTGCATAATCTGCCATATTCGACAAACGCATATCATTGACCCTAATCAGATAAATTTACTCCGATTGGGGTCAGATGGTCCTTTTGTTGGCGGAAATCAACCCAGAAAGGATTCGATGTCGCGGTAGTTTTCCTTGCTGAGCCACAGGCGCATCACTTTGGCATTGTTGCTGTCTAGCGCGCCGGGCGTACGCCCCGCAAATTGTCGAATTTCGCGGATCATATGTGGTTGGTCGTAAAAGCTGGATTCCACCTGCGATCGCATTTCTGTGGTGGCGTTTGCATCTACCATAATCGTCGCCGCTCGTAGCGCGCGATATTTACGCATCAACGGCTTTGGCGCGCACCCGAAATATTTGGTGATCAGCCGTGCGGCCGTACTGCGCGACATGTCGAGTTTGGTATAAAGCTGGTCAACGTCCGGATCAAAATCGCTTGAAATCC
>JBKBTH010000545.1:0-826 GCA_046290915.1 Sphingorhabdus sp. | reverse complement strand
CACACGCCCCGGCGTGGACAACAGGAGGACTGGCAGCATGAGTCTCGCCATGAAAAGACTGAAGAATCTCGGCTGGTTGGCCTTGGTATTTATGGTCGCGATCCTTTTGTACCCGTTGTCGCTCAACGTGGCGGCAACGCACAGCGACCTTGTGTCGGTTGACCGCGAAATCCTTGAGACAAAGCGTGAAATCAGCTTTCTTCAGGCTGAAATCCGGACGCGTGCCAGCCTTCAGCAGCTTGAGGAATGGAACGAGCTTTTATACGGATATCAGCCACCGTCCGCTGAACAATTCATCAATGGCGAAGCGGCACTTGCGGAACTGACCGGCGATCTGCAAGAGACTAAGCCAGTCATGATGGCAGCAGCAGATCTCGACGTGGCACCAAGCGCGAATCAGGCCAATCCTGCGCCAACAATTGAAGCTGTCGTGAAGAAGTCGACCGAGATTGCCACCGCGGTTGCGACCCCGATTTTTGCAGAACCCGCCAAGCGCGCTGCACCAAAGCCGGAAGCGCCAAAGGTTGAACAGACGCGTACAGAGCGCCTTGCGCGGATGGATGAAACGCTTTTGTCCGACGATTTGTTGCGCGACATTTCGGCCAAGGCCGCTAGCGAACGCCGCCGGTAATGAGTCCTAAAGTCGCTCGCACCACCACTCGGAAAAGCGGCGTAAACACCCCGCCATTTGCAGCGCACGGCTTTTGGCGCATGCTGGTTCTATTGCTCGCGTTCGGCATGTTTGTGATGTTGCTGATCGGGCGTCTTGCAACCTTGGCATTGTTTGAAAGCACGCGGGCTTATGGCGCGACGAGCACCGAATATG
>JBKBTH010000544.1:0-830 GCA_046290915.1 Sphingorhabdus sp. | reverse complement strand
GTCAGACGTCAACCCTTCGCTGCCAAAACTGCCAATCTCCGTGTACGGCCCACCCACGACATCGGGTACCCGCGATTCGTTCCATGAATTGATCATGGAAGCCGGCTGCGCGACCGACGCCGCAACGAAGGCGCTGAAGAGCACTGACGAAGACAAATATAAGGCAATTTGCACCGAAATCCGCACCGACGGTGCGTTTAAAGAGCAAGGCGAAAACGACAACCTGATCGTTCAAAAGCTCGGCTCCAACCCGAACATGGTCGGTGTCTTCGGCTACAGCTACATGGAAGAAAATGCGTCGAAAGTGCACGGCATTGTGATGGACGGCGTCAGCCCAACAATCGCCACCATTTCGGACGGAAGCTATCCAGGTGCGCGCAAGATGTTCATCTACGTCAAGAAGGCACACATCGACAAAATTCCTGGCATTAAGGAATTTATCGTTGAGTTTCTCAAGGGCGGTGCAGTTGGCGGATATCTGACCAAATTGGGCATGATTGCATCGACCGATGCGGACTATAAAGCGGCGACCGAAGCAGCAAACAGCCTCAATGCCATGACGGGCGCAGATTTGAAATAAATCTGCAACAATCATCGCGTCTATGGGCCTGAATCGAATCTCCGTTTGATCCAGGCCCATCGCTGTTTTGGGTTGTGTTTACGGCGGAATTTGGCCAGTTTTGGTCCAAGGGGGCAATGTTAAGTTTATGACCGGAACGGCTTTGCTCTTCCTTGTCCTCGGTCTCGGCCTTGTTGGCTGGATTTTTGGGCGTGCCCGCGCGTCGGGTTTTGTACGGAAGGCAAAAGGTGGCCCACGTGGCACCGTAAAC
>JBKBTH010000543.1:0-835 GCA_046290915.1 Sphingorhabdus sp. | reverse complement strand
TGATAGCGGTTGTGCCCGTTATTGTTCCGATCGCACAAGCTTTTCGGGCACCCATTATTTCATGATTGAGCCGGGCAATGCCGCGGCCCGCGACACACTTGGCCGCGATATTGATAGGCTATGTAATTAAATCCGGTCGCTGATTTAAGAGGCAGACAAGGCAAGGCATTGCTGCCCGCTCGCCTTAAGTTTTTTGCAGATTGCGTCGGCCTGTGCCTTGTTGGCAAATGGACCCGCCTGTAAACGGGTTAGCGCACCTTCCTTTTTCAAAATTGGTGTCATATCCCTCAGGTCAGCCACATTATTTGTGATCTTCTTCCAGAGCTTTTCCGCATTTTCGGCATTGCTAAATGCGCCAAGCTGAACGCGCCACCCACCATCAACCGATGCTGAATTGTCGGCGCTGGCATCGCTTGCCGCCGGGACAGACGATGGCGGAAGCGCAACTGGTGCCAGTTTACGCGCCATTGGGGTGCTATTGACAGGAGGGCTTGCGGCCTGCGCTCGGTTACGGTCGGCGCGCTGCTCAAGCTCGCCTGCAAGCACAGTTCCGGCCTGCCGTTGTTCAATCGGGATATATTGGTCCATTTGCGCAAGGCTACGCGATGCCGATGCCATGCCCGCCGACGATGCGCGCGTCATCAGCGCGTAAGCACGAACCCAATCTTTTCCGATGTGAATGCCGTTGAATAATTCTGTCGCCAATAAATATTGCGCGCGCGGTTCGCCACGGTCCGAAGATGCAATGAGAAATGGTAACGCTTCTGGAATCTTGTTTTGATAATGCAGCAAATGACCGCAACTGTCGGCTGCTTGCAAATGGCCTTGCGCCGCT
>JBKBTH010000542.1:0-841 GCA_046290915.1 Sphingorhabdus sp. | reverse complement strand
ATGATAATCGCCCGGCGATCATCTATTTCCATCCGTGGGAGATTGACCCCGACCAGCCGCGCGTGGCGCGTGCGCCGCTAAAGTCGAAACTGCGCCATTATTCCCGGCTTGAACACATGGCAGGCAAGCTTCAGCGATTGGCGCGCGATTTCGCCTGGGACCGCCTTGATATTGTGGTTGCGCGCGAACGGGCGCGTTTGCCATGAATACGCTGCCGGTAAAGCCGCCGTTGACATTGCGACTGGCCGATTTGGCGGATGTGGCTGAGGTCGGAATGATTGATGCCTGGGTATTGGACCATCCCGATTCCATGCCCTTTCACCGGCCGATTTGGCTTACCGCGGTTGAGGCAGGTACAACGCAGCAAGCACATATGCTGCTGGCTGAACGCGATGCCGATATCATCGCGGTGCTGCCTTTTCACCTTGTCCATTCGCCATTATTTGGTCGTGCTTTGGTCTCATCGGCCTTTGGCGTGGGTGGCGGGATATTGTCGCGCGATGCGTCGGCCAGTTGTTATCTGGTTAGGGAAATATGCACGCTTGCGGAACGATGGAGTTGCCCGTCGATAGAATTGCGTGGTGGCTGGATGCCCAAAGGCGCGCGATGGTCGGTTAAAGCTGACGCGCACACCAGCTTTGGCAGGCCGCTGCAAATTGATGACACGCAAGAGCTTCTCGCCATACCCCGCAAACAACGCGCAGAAGTGCGCAAAGGGTTAGAGAATGGCTTTAAGATCGAAGTCGGTAGTGGCCCGCGCGATATAGATTGGCATTATGCCGTCTATGCCGAAAGCGTCCGCAATTTGGGAACGCCGGTTTTCCCAAAGGCGCTCATGGAA
>JBKBTH010000541.1:0-842 GCA_046290915.1 Sphingorhabdus sp. | reverse complement strand
CCCGTATCCTGCTTGCCCAATGCCGGTTTGCCCCTCAATGTCGATGGGGAAGCCGTTTACCCGCTGGAGCCTGAACCCTTTGCTAAGGAGATGCTCGGTTTTGTTGAACGTTATGGCATCCGTGTTGTCGGCGGTTGTTGCGGTACGACGCCTGCGCATATCGCTGCAATTGCTAAGGCCGTTGAAGACCGCGCTCCGCGCAGCATTCCGCAGCCTCCGGTCGTCACGCGGCTTGCTGGCCTCGAACAATTCATAATGGCCGCCTGAACTCATTAAAGCTGAACATAAAATATGACATCCTCCTCCTCCCGTTTCGTTAACATCGGTGAACGTACGAACGTCACCGGCAGCGCCAAGTTCAAGAAGCTGATCCTGTCCGGTGATTATGAAGCTGCCGTCGAGGTCGCGCGCGACCAAGTCGAAAATGGCGCTCAGATTATCGACATCAATATGGATGAAGGTCTGCTCGACGCGCATGAGGCAATGACCACGTTCATCAAGCGGATCGCCGCCGAACCAGACATCGCGCGCGTGCCATTGATGATCGACAGCTCCAAATGGAGCGTAATCGAGGCGGGACTGAAGTGCGTTTCGGGCAAGCCGATCGTGAACTCGATTTCGATGAAGGAAGGCGAGGAAGCCTTTTTGCATCATGCGCGGCTGTGCATGGCTTATGGTGCCGCTGTCGTCGTTATGGCGTTCGACGAAACTGGCCAAGCCGATACGAAAGAGCGCAAGGTCGAAATCTGCAAACGCGCTTATGACCTATTGGTTGGCATTGGTTTCCCGCCCGAAGACATTATTTTTGATCCCAATATTTTTGCCGTAGCAACGGGGATTGA
>JBKBTH010000540.1:0-887 GCA_046290915.1 Sphingorhabdus sp. | reverse complement strand
AACTCGATATCGTCGGTCGCGCTGGCGAGGCTAATGAAGCTGTACGTCAGGCTGCTGGTTGCAGCCGTGAATGCCGCAGGTCCGCTGCCTGCGCCGCCGATATCGGTCACCACAAGCGCGGTATTGGTGGGCGTGGTATCGCCGATAAGGATGCTGTTGTTGGTTACCGTATAGCTTGCTGGAGACGTGGCCCGGATCGTGTATTCGGCAACTGCGCCAGTGATCATTTTCGGGTTTACAGCGCTGACGCCATCCGAAAACGCCACGCTTGTCTTTGTTACGGTCAAAGCGGGTTTGAATACCAAGCTAACCAAATCAAGGTTCGCAAAATTGGGAATTTCGACCTCAAAAATATGCGCGCCCGCGCCGACGGGCAAATTGGTCGCCGAAGCACGCTTCCACAATCCAATCGGGTCAGCGGCAACAAAGCTCGTATTGGTTGTGGCTACAATGGCGTTTGTCGCGACGTTGCGTACGTTGATGTTCAGGCCAGTGAGCGCTTGCGGAAAGTCGCGGACGGAAAACCATCCACTTATGTCGACCATTCCCGCGGTGGGGAAGTTAACCGCTTGCTGGATTGTTCCCGCCGCTGAATTGATATCAAGATATTGAACGCCGCCGCCGGTCGGTGTCACCGTCGGGTTGCCTGCATATCCGGCGAAAGGTCGAATGACGTTAAATGGCGTTGGTTGCGCCGGAGTGACATTGATTATCGTCCAACTCGGTATCGTCACGTAAAAGTTGTTGCCGTTGGCGGGCGTAACTGGCGTTTCAAAACTTCGATTGGCCAGCAGTTCCTGAGCAAGCAACGGGGCAGGCGCAAAGCAGAAAAGCAGGCAGAGATATGCCAGCGTGCGTCCTACATATTTGCCAATACCACCCATCAT
>JBKBTH010000539.1:0-894 GCA_046290915.1 Sphingorhabdus sp. | reverse complement strand
CGTCCGCGCCGTCATATATTGCCGTCGCAACGTCGGAGACCTCAGCGCGCGTCGGCGATGGCGAGAAGATCATTGATTCCAGCATTTGCGTCGCCACGACGACGGGCTTGCCCATGCGCCGCGCGGTCGACACGATCTTCTTCTGCAATGGCGGCACTTGCTCCGGCGGCAATTCAACGCCCAAGTCGCCGCGCGCGACCATCACGCCGTCGGCCAGCTCAAGGATTTCTTCCAGCCGTCCGATCGCGGCAGGCTTCTCGATCTTGGCCAGCAAAGCGGCCTTGTTACCGATCAGCTTCTTACCCTCAGCGACGTCCTCGGGCCGTTGGACAAAGGACATGGCGATCCAGTCAACGCCTTGCTCCAGCGCGAACGCCAGATCCGAGCGATCCTTCTCGGTCAGCGCCGCAATTGGCACGACGACGTCAGGGACATTTAGCCCCTTACGGTTCGACAGCATCCCGCCAACCTCAACCTTGGTGTTGATATGGTCAGGGCCAATCTCGGTCACGCGCAAGACCAGCTTGCCATCATCCAGCAACAGCCGCGCGCCGACCTCAAGCGCGGCGAAAATCTCCGGATGTGGCAAATAAACACGGTCGCCCGGTGTCTTGTCGGTATCGAGCCGGAAATTATGGCCCGTGTGCAATTCGACCTTTTCATCGGCGAAGGTGCCAACGCGCAATTTGGGGCCTTGCAAGTCAACCAATATCGTCGTTGGCCGGTTGTATGATTTTTCCAAGGCACGGATATTGGCGATCAACTGCGCTTTATCGGCTTGCTCGCCATGGCTCATGTTGACACGGAAAGCATCGGCGCCAGCACGAAATAGCTTCTCGATCATCTCGGGCGTGTCGCTTGCGGGGCCCAAGGTCGCCAAAATGCGGACCTTGC
>JBKBTH010000538.1:0-896 GCA_046290915.1 Sphingorhabdus sp. | reverse complement strand
ATATAATTGCCCAGATTGCACCCAAATGCGGTCGCCAGATTCCATGTACCGCTGTATATCTGCGCCTGTACGGACAAAATCGACCACCTGATTTCTGCTACGGCAGTTGTCCGCGAGGGCGATGAGTGATCCGTCGACATTCTCAACTTCAATCAGGAACCTGTGAATGCCTGCGCGTGCCAGGGTCGCTATCTGATATTCAATCAATGACCCGCCAGCAAGATCCTGCCGCGCAGAGGCAATCTGCATTTCAACACCACCGCTTCCGTCACCCGCGACGGATAGCAACGCGATTGTTGGTATATTTTGAGAACGAACGGTCACCATGTGTCCGATATGAATGTTAGCGCGATTTTGCCAACAATAATGTCGTGGCGCAAAACGCTATTGAGGGTGAAAGCCCACAATGGCGTCAATGGCGGTGTTAAGTTTGCGAACTACAACCGGGTCCCCCGGGGCACCATCGCTTGCCTCGTCGGCCAGCGCCATCAACTGAGTCGCACCGAAGCTTGCAGCCAGACCGCGCAAACGCCAGCTTGAATATCGCCAGTTTGCGTCGCAACGGGAACGGGAAAGCAAGCTGATCTGACGTTTGGCGCTGTCTATGAACGACAAACGCAATTCCTCAATCAACGCAGTATCATCACCAACTGCGGCCTTTAATGCTGTGTCAAATGCGCCATAATCTACCGACATTTCCTTGCGCTACACCAAATATCGTTAAGTTTGCGTTTCGCTAGGGGAATAATGTGTTAAATAGTTCGGTATGACCATTCGCTCCAAAATTATTGGCCTTAATCGCCAAACCGCAGACCAGTCTGAACAAGATTCGGTTGCCGAAAACATCGACGGCATGCCGGAGATCGTTGCGCAAGATGATTATGTAGAGGACTATG
>JBKBTH010000537.1:0-907 GCA_046290915.1 Sphingorhabdus sp. | reverse complement strand
ACGAGATGCAGGCATTTTCGTTGCAACATAAGACGCTGATCGCACCCATATTATTGGCAAAGATTGTTCGCCTCGCACCCGACGCAACCGTGCAAGAAATTGCCCGTTTGGTCTGCATGATCGGTCGAGAATCCGTCCCGCCGCAGCCGAAGATGGGCCCCTTGCGGCTCGACCAAGGCCCGCGCAGCTTTGACCGGCTGGGGCAGCGGGCATTGCTGTCCTGAAATGCTGTATCGTGCTGAGCGCGCCATCTGGCTAAGGCACGCGGCATGACAACACTCATTCCTATATTTGGCGACCAGCTAAGCCACGGCCTTTCCTCTTTAGCCGGGCAGGATAAAAAAACCTGCGTCATCCTGATGGCCGAAGTCGATGAAGAGACCGAATATGTGCCGCATCACAAATCCAAAATGGCGTACATCCTGTCCGCGATGCGTCACCATGCGGCGGATTTGCGCGGGGCGGGTTGGACGGTCGATTATGTAAAACTGACCGACGCGGAGAATAGCGGCAGCTTCACTGGCGAAGTTGCCCGCGCCATCGAGCGCCATAAAATATCCGCACTGCGCGTGACCGAAGCAGGAGAATGGCGCGTGAAGGCGATGTTGGACAGCTGGCCTGACCGCTTTGATGTTCCCGTTACTGTCCTCCCCGACGACCGGTTTTTATGCACGCACGCCGAATTCGAAAGCTGGGCCAAGGACCGTAAGCAATTGCGGATGGAGTTTTTCTATCGCGATATGCGCCGCAAATCCGGCCTGCTGATGAATGGCGACGCGCCTGAGGGTGGCCAGTGGAATTTCGATGCAGAGAACCGCAAAC
This sequence comes from Sphingorhabdus sp., assembly GCA_046290915.1. GTDB lineage: Bacteria > Pseudomonadota > Alphaproteobacteria > Sphingomonadales > Sphingomonadaceae > Sphingorhabdus_B. The sequence continues at coordinate 85 of JBKBTH010000537.1, read as the reverse complement.
CAGCCAAGCGCGATCTGAACATGCCAAAACCGCTGCACTTTGCGCCCAATGCCGCGACGCAGGAGGTCATCAACATGATTGAGGG
>JBKBTH010000536.1:0-918 GCA_046290915.1 Sphingorhabdus sp. | reverse complement strand
ACATCATGACTGACCTTGGTGCTACCGCGCCGCTCAACGGTTTCATGACCATCTTCGGCCAGTTTTTCGATCACGGCTTGACCAGCATTGAAAAGGGCGGAAGCGGCACGGTCTTCATTCCGCTGAAGGAAGAAGATCCCCTTTACGTCCCAGGCAGCCCAACCAACTTCATGGTTCTGACCCGCGCAACCAACCAGCCTGGTCCTGACGGCGTCGTCGGCACGGCTGACGATTTCCGCGAAGCTGCCAACTACACCACGCCATGGATCGACCTTAACCAGAACTATGCATCGCATGCGTCGCATCAGGTGTTCTTGCGCGAATATAAGCTGGTCGATGGCAAGCCTGTTGCAACTGGCTGGCTTCTTGCCGGTTCGGAAGGTGGTCCGCCAACTTGGGCAGACATCAAGACGCAAGCACGTGAAATGCTGGGTATCGAACTTAGCGACATGGATGTGCATCGCATACCGCTGCTTGCAACCGATCTTTACGGCAACTTCATCCCCGGCGCGAACGGCTTTGCCCAGCTCGTAACCGCACCAAATACAATGGTTGAAGGTAATCCTGCGGCGCCCGTCGCAGCAAGCACGGCAATGGCGACCGAGCATGCATTCCTTGCGGATATTTCGCATAACGCAAACCCCAAGGCAGGCCAAACCGCTGATGCCGATACGGAAACAGGCAATGCCATTCCGCTCGACAACCGCGGCAATGCTGCGACCTATGACAATGAATTGCTTGATCGCCACTTCATCGCTGGTGATGGCCGTGCAAACGAAAACGTTGCGCTGACCGCCATCCACCATGTGTTCCATTCGGAGCACAATGGTCGTGTCGATCAGATCAAAAAAGAACTGATCGCTAACGGTGACATCGCGTTGCTTAATGAGTGGTTGGCCGTACCAATCGAAACAATGC
>JBKBTH010000052.1:0-9034 GCA_046290915.1 Sphingorhabdus sp. | reverse complement strand
GCATTTTTCAACATACAAAAAGACGAATCTCGTTCGCGCAGCATTGCTCGGCACCAGCGTACTTGCGCTTGGCGTATCGGCTCCGGCCTTTGCGCAGGTAGAGGAAATTGTGGTTACGGCGCAGAAGGTCGAAGAAAATGTGCAGGATGTGCCTATCGCCATCACCGCCGTTTCGGGCGACACCTTGGCAGCATCAGGCACGACCAGCCTCGAGAACCTAAGCCAGCTTGTTCCGTCGGTCACATTCCGCAAGGGCACGACCAACGCCAACTCCGCAGTTGTCTTGCGTGGCGTTGGAACCATTTCCTTCTCGATCGCCGCTGAGCCCAGCGTTTCGACCGTCGTCGATGGCGTCGTGCTTAGCCGTTCCGGTCAGGCATTTGCCGATCTGGTCGAAATCGAGCGTCTTGAAGTATTGCGCGGCCCGCAAGGTACATTGTTTGGCAAAAACGCTTCGGCTGGTTTGATCAATGTCGTTTCAAAGGGCGGCACGGACACACTTGAGGGTGAGTTCACTGCTGAATATTATCAGGGCAATGAAGTCCGCACCCGTGCAACGGTTTCGGGTCCGCTTGCACAGGACCTGACATTCCGCGCCAACGCGTTTTACGGCAAGTATCAGGGCAACATCACCAACGTCGCGCCATTCAGCACGCTCGATGACAAGATTAATGGCTATGAACATATCGGGTTCCGCGGATTGCTGGACTTCGACAATGGCCCAGCACGTATCAAGATCATCGCGGATTATTATGAAGCCGATGACGATTGCTGCGGCGAAGTCACAGGCGTTTCGCGCGGATCGGTGCTTAACGCTGAACTAAACTTGCCGCTTGGCGTCGGACAAGGCGAGGACCAGCGCTATGTGAGCCACAATTTGGTCACCCAGTCGCTTGACCGCCAATATGGCATCACGGTGAATGCCGATTTCGACGTATTCAGCGATCATACGCTCAGCGCGATCTACGGCTATCGTAGCTGGAACAATGAAGAACTGCGTGAAGGCGACTTCCTGCCACGCGCACTTGTCGGTACGCCAGAATTGCATGACCGCGGCTTTGTCGAAACCGACCAGAGCTCGCTCGAATTGCGTCTGGCATCTGACCAGAGCAAAGCCTTCAAATATCAGGTTGGCGGCTTTTACTGGAAATCCGAAAACACGCAGGATTTCACGCGTCAGGCAGTCCGTTGCGCCACATCAACGCTGCCTGTTGATCCACGCACCGGCGGTCAACCTTGCAACCTTAACGACACTGTCAACACGCTGTTTCCAACGGCAACGTCACGTAGCCTTGTCGACATTGAAAACTACGCCGTGTTTGGTCAGGCGACTTATGACTTCACCGATTGGATCGGCCTGACCGTTGGTCTGCGTTACACCAATGACTCGATTGATTTTGCACATAGCCGTGCACCAGCCGTCAACCGGACGACTGGCCTTCCTTTGCCGTCGAGCGTTTTGGGCGGCACGGGCGTTAACAACAACCCGGCAGGTGGCCTGACGACAAACGTGCGTCCAGGCAATGGCACTGTGTTGTCGACCGGTTCATCGTCGAACAGCAACTTCTCTGGCAAGGCGGTACTCACCGTTAAGCCGACTGAGGACGTGCTGTTTTACGGCAGCTACACCCGCGGTTATAAGGGGCCTGCCTTCAACGTATTCTTCAACCATGTTGCGCCTGACAACGCGGTGCCAATCGACGAAGAAACATCGGACTCCTATGAAGCAGGCATTAAGAGCCAGTTCGCTGATAACCGTATCCGTCTGAACGCATCGGTATTCCAAGTCACCTATGACGGGTTCCAAGCGAACAACTTCATCATTGTAAACGGTACGACGATCAGCAACCTAACGAACGCTGGTCAGGTCCGCAGCACCGGTTTCGAACTTGATGCACTGGCTAACCCAGTCGAAGGCCTCGACCTGTTCGGCAGCGTTGCTTATGCAGATGCCAAGGTGCGCAAGTTTAACCCGAACCCGCTGACCAACGCACCTGATGCCCGCAACGGCACTAAGCTGCCTTTGGCACCGGCCTGGAGCTGGAACATCGGCGCGTCCTACGAAGCGCCGTTCAACATCTTCAGTGCGGATGCGAAGGTTTATCTGCGGACAAGCTACAACCATGTTGGTAGCCAGTTCTCGGATTTGGGCCAGAGCGGACCCATCGATAGCTACGGCCTGTGGAATGCAAGCGTTGGATATTCGGATGCCGAAGACAACTGGCGCGTGACCTTCATCATGCGCAACATCACAGACGAAAGCTATGTGCTGCTAAACACCAGCGCTGGCCAGCGTCTGCATATTCCACGTGACGCAGATCGTTACATGGGTGCAAGCCTGCGCTTCCGCATGTAATCTATCACGCGACATAAAGACTTAAAGAAAGGGGCTGGAATCCAATGGGGTTCCGGCCCTTTTTGTATTAATTTTCAGGGATGAGAAAGCGAGGACGGGTGGTGCGAGACCAGAAGCAAACCACCCGTCCTAGCTGAGTGGGTGTTGAACATGACTATATATGCACCGGCCATGCCAAATGATAAAAAACGTTATATATCAGATATATGTATGTTTAAGGCGCCATTTACCTGACGGCCACCTGTAAAGTAATTCGACAAAAAACCGACAGTGCCAGATAAACGACGTTTACAGATGTAGTCGAATCGATTACGTCTGTAGTCGGAGAAATAAACATGTCATCTGAACGTATCAGCGATGCCGAGCTCACCATCATGGAAATTCTATGGGAGCGTGCGCCGTTGACGGCAACCGATGTTGCTGCACGCTTGCCGGACGACCGCGACTGGTCGCTGCCGACCGTGAAGACATTGCTTTCGCGATTGCTTACCAAAGCAGCGGTGGAACATCGTGCCGACGGACGCCGGTTTCTATATTCGCCGATCATTGGCCGCGAAGATTATGTCACGCATGAATCGAAGAGGTTGGTTGACCGATTGTTTGGCGGACGGTTCATGCCGTTGGTCGCGCATCTTGCCGAGCAGGAGAAGCTGAGCGACGCGGACATATCCGAAATCGAAAGACTGTTGAGGGAGATGAAATCATGAGCGCTGACTTCATGGGCGCATGGCTGTTCGACACGCTGGTGACGACGACATTGCTGATGGCTGCCATATTGCTGATCCGCCAGGCAGTCGCCAAGCATTTTGGGCCGACCATCGCATATGCACTTTGGCTTATACCCGCTGCGCGCCTGTTCATGCCGACGCTCGAGGGGCCGTCCGTTTCAACGACCGACAGTAGCGTCGCCGTGCAAGACACTGTCAGGGACGCTATGTTGACGGGCCTTTCTTCTTCCGATCACATGGCCGCTGCTGCGGGCCCTGTTCAGGTCCTTCCCACCGTCGATTTCGTCGCACTAGGTGTGACAATCTGGCTTGGTGGAGCGGTGCTGTTATTCATTATCCAAATGATCCGCTACGCTGCTATGCGCGATGACCTTTTGTCCGAAGCCACAGAGCTCGCACATGTTGATGGCGTCCAAATAGTAACATCCGATCTTGTCGCCGGACCACTGGCATTTGGCCTATTCCAGCGGGTCATTGCGGTACCTGAAAAATTTTCAAAGACGTTTTCGAAAGAGGAACAGGAACTCGCGCTTGCCCACGAAATGGCGCACCACAAATCAGGCGATTTGTTTGCGAACTTGGCGGCCTACATCATTTTGTGCCTCCTTTGGTTCAACCCTATTGCCTGGATCAGTTGGAATGCATTCCGCTTTGACCAGGAAGCAGCGTGCGATGCCCGCGTGCTGGCGGGAAAAGATGCAATGCAACGTGAAATTTATGGAAGGGCGCTCGCGCGGACCGCCTTTGACGGCGTTCCAACTTTTGCGACTGCGCTGAATTCCCCAAAGACCGTCATCGAAAGATTGAGGAGATTGACTATGAACAATGCCAGCAAAACACGCAGATCGGTAGGGAAATTAGGCATCATTACAGCCGCTGCGATTATCCTGCCGCTGACCGCCACAATTGTTCCAGCCATCCGGGCGCAAGACAGCGAACTTGCAGTGCCAAGCGTGCCAGCATCACCAAATCAGCCTGCCCCGGCGCCTATGCCCTCGAAAGTTGTAAGGATTTCGATAGGGACGACAACCGATGGCAAAGCCAACGGCAAATATGTCAAAAAGATTTCGCGAGATGGCACGACTTATGTCTTCCGCACCGAAAAGCCGTTGTCGGAAGCAGAAATGGAAAAGGTCATTGCCGACGCCAATGATGCAAATGTCGAAGCCGGTATTGCGATGGTTGAGGCTGAGAAATCAGGGAAAGAAGCAGCTCTAGCTTTGGCTGAGGCAGAGGGAGCACGCGCTGAAGCCGGGAAAGCATGGGCCTCAGCCGAAGTTGCGCGCGGAATTGCCAACGAACAGCGGATGATCGCAATGAAGATGGCATCTTCCTATACTCCTGAAATCGACATCAGCGAAATCACCAAAAATTGCGCTGCAGGACAGCCAGTCACCACGAATGTCGAGGGCTTCGACGGAACACAAAAGTCGCGGGTCAAAATCGTCATGTGTGGCAAGGGCGAAGCCCGCCTCGCAAGATTGGAAGCTATAAAAGGATTGCGAGAAGCGCGTCGCGAAATTGGTACTGATGCGGATATGCCCAAGGGTGTTCGCAAAGATGTCGTGAAGCAAATCGAATTACAAATTCGTAAACTCGAAGCGCAAGGCGACGCAGCGGAATAACATTAGTCGTGGGACAGCCTTTTGCTCCCCTTTTGACAGCCCAACCGGGGCGGTTTTCGAGAGCCGCCCCTTTTTCTTTGCGCCACATTGCGCCATAGCCAGCATATGAGCAATTGGCCCGACACAATCAAAGCTGGCGAGACCGAGCAGCACGAACCACTGGTACGCCGCGTCCTTGCCCCCAATGCCTCGCCGTACACCTATACGGGAACGCAAACCTGGTTGGTTGGCGCAGGGTCGGATGTCGCGGTGATCGACCCAGGGCCGGTCGGCAGCGGAATGAGTATTGGCGATCCGGCCGATATTAATGGCGAAGGCCATGTCGAGGCCATCCTGCGCGCTGTCGCCGGTAAGCGTATCGCAGCGATTATGTGTACCCACACCCATCGCGATCATTCGCCAGCCGCCGCGCCGTTGAAGGCTGCCACGGGCGCACCCATCATTGGTTGCGCGCCGCTTGTATTGCGCGACGATGGCCCGCGCTCCGACAGTGCATTTGACCCGGATTATGCCCCGGACCGTGTCCTTGCCGACGGTGAGCGTATTTCCGGCGATGGCTGGACATTAGAAGCCGTCACCACTCCGGGCCATACCAGCAACCATATATGTTACGGACTGGTCGAGAGCGGCGCGCTGTTTACCGGCGACCATGTCATGAAATGGTCCACCAGCGTTGTCAGCCCGCCCGATGGCGATATGAGCGACTATCTGGCTTCTCTGCAAAAACTATATGAGCGAACCGATCGCATCTATTACCCCGCACATGGGCCCGCGGTCGAAAACCCACGGCAGCTTGTACGTGGCATGATTGGCCACCGGCGCCAGCGCGAGCGCCAGATTTTGAAATTGCTTGAGGCAGGCGAAGGGCACATTCCCGAGATGGTGGCTGTAATGTACAAAGGCCTTGATCCGCGTTTGACCGGAGCTGCCGGCCGGTCCGTGTTGGCGCATTTGATTGATTTGCAAAATCAGGGCCGGGTGACTGCGCAAGGCGAGGGTTGGCATTTAATCACTCAAGCTTGAATCATGACTGGTGTATTTGCCGTCACGTAATTTGCCCCTATGTAGTCGTCATGACATCAAATCCAGTTCGCGATTGGTCCCTGCGCATCGCGGCGCTTGCCGTGCCGATAATTCTGATCCTGCTGCTGTGGTGGGCCATCGATGGTTTTCGCTCTTGGCGTGAGGGGCCGTCGCCTGAAACGATTGCCAGTGCCAGCCTGACGGGTATTCGCGAACAGAACCGACTTTCGGCCTTTGCGGCCAATTATGCAGCGGTCGTCACGAGCGAGCAGCAACGCTTTGGCCTTAGCGCAAAGAAGACACTCATCATGCAGGGTCTCGTACGCTACGAGGTAGATATGGCAAAGTTGACCGAGGACGATGTCCGCTGGGAGGCGGCTTCACAAACGCTTCGGGTTAAAATCCCCCCGATTGAGGTTGCGCCGCCGCAGATCGATCTCAATTCCATTCAGGAATATGGCGAGAACGGCATCTTGCGTGCGTTTACGAATGTTGACGATACGCTGGACGATGCCAACCGGTCGAAGGGGCAGGCTGAACTTGTCCGTCAAGCCAAAGGCCCTGTGCCGATGAAACTGGCGCGTGATGCTTTCAAACGGGCGATTGCGCAGAACTTTCAGGCGCCACTTCGCGCCGCTGGTATCAATGCGAAGGTGGAGACATACTTTGCCGACGAAATCGGTGGTGCGGTGTCCACACGGTGGGACGAGTCCACGCCGCTTGAGGGAATTGTCAAAGGCCGACAGAAAACACCGTAAAAGCGCGAACCGGAACTTGTTTCGTTCGGCCATATGGACCACATACAGCCACGATCGATACGCAGATAATTGTTCTGCATGGTAAAGGTAAGACAGCATGAACGCCCCCGTAGCACGCGAAAATCTTCAAGGTCTTGACCTGCTCGCTGAAATCCAGCGGCTGAAAAAAGAGCGCAATGCTGTCATCCTTGCGCATTATTACCAGAAACCAGAAATTCAGGACCTTGCCGATTTTGTCGGTGACTCGCTTGAACTCAGCAAGCGTGCGGCGGAAACCGATGCTGATGTCATCGCTTTTTGCGGCGTTAAGTTTATGGCCGAGACCGCCAAGATACTGAGCCCGGAAAAGACCGTCATTCTGCCCGATATGGCGGCCGGATGTTCATTGGAGGATGCTTGCCCACCGGGCAAATTCAGGGCGTTCCGCGAAGCGCATCCCGATCATATCGCGCTGACCTACATCAACTGTTCGGCGGAAGTGAAAGCGCTGTCTGACATTATCGTCACGTCCTCCAGCGCCGAGACGATCTTGAGCCAGATTCCGCCCGAACAAAAAATCATTTTTGGGCCAGACCGGCATTTGGGCGGCTATCTGAGCCGTAAGTTTGACCGAGAGATGTTGTTATGGCCGGGCGTGTGCATTGTGCATGAGGCTTTTTCGGAAACTGAACTGCTGAAGTTGAAGGCGCAGCATCCGGGCGTTCCTGTGGCCGCGCATCCCGAATGCCCGCCGCACATCATCGATCATGCGGACTATGTCGGCAGCACCAGCGGCATTCTGCAATATGCGCAGACGATGGCGGGTGACACGCTTATCGTCGCAACCGAACCGCACATCATTCACCAGATGGAAAAGGCCGAGCCGACGAAGACCTTCATCGGTGCGCCGGGAGCAGACGGCAACTGCGCCTGCAACATCTGCCCTTATATGGCGCTCAACACGATGGAGAAGTTGTACCTCGCGCTGCGCGATCTTCAGCCGCAGATTCATCTGGACGAAACCGTCCGATTGGCCGCGAAGAAGAGCCTTGACCGGATGCTTGAAATGGCAAGCGGAACCGTTGGAAAAGGCGACCTTGGTCGGGCTTAATTGTTCGCAAATTTGTTGAGAAGGCGGTCAATTTGTAAGTGCCGGTGACGCAATTCCTGCGCTTCACTCGTGAGGTCGTGATCAGCGGACTCATACCCCAATTGACCGCGCAGCATGACGAGCAAGTCAGCGATTTCTGCGCGCTCGCGGAGATTGACGGCATCTGCTGCTGGACGAATGTCTGAATTCGCCGAATGGATGTCGCGCGTGGCCACTTGCGATTCACGGTAAAGCGCATGTGCGAAAAATGTCGCCACGCCTGCGGCGAAATAGCCAATCCATGTCATCATCCACCGGACATTCAGACCAAGGCGCTGCGCGAGTTCACCTGATACAGCAAGGTCATATGCCTCGCGCGCCAATAACAATGCGATCGTTCCTGGAACTGACACCCACAAAACAGCGACAATCTGATCCCGTACGCTGCTGCGTTTTTGGGCGTTGGCAGCGCCTACCGCCAACCATAAAATTGAGGCACCTAATACGATCGACAGAATGCGTTTAGGATCAATGAAGTTTTTGACTTCATATGGGCTTAGAACAGCCCGCGTTGACAGAGCCACATAAGTAATCATGGCGAATATAACCGCAAACCAGAACACGGAATCTAAATTCGGTTCATTATCAATGGAATTTGAAGGCCTTATATTTAACATAGCAGTTCATTTAGTCCTAAAGCGTCGGTGTATTTCGAAGACAGCGCGCTAACATGACTGTAGCGCGACGTGACGCGCTTTTCGATGAACGGCGCTAAAAAAGCAGAGCGCGTTGAAACCATTTCGTCCGCTAATCGTTCTTCCAGCATGCTCCATACAGTACCCGTTATCCAACATCGGCTCATTACCGCGTTCGAAGAGTTCGTGCGCGATCCCTTATTTCCTTGTGTCGGCGCGAAGGCCGCAATGGCTAAACAGCAAATGACCTTTGTTGTTGCACGCGACATTACATCCGCTTGGGATGACCTTGCGATTCACGAAAAAATTCGGGAAATCGTTGAACTTTATCGCCAGAATCCAGCGCCGTTCCGTTCGCTTGCCGTTATCTTCGAAGATAAAACGGAGATGGACGAACTGACATTTGAACAACAGCTATGGAAGCGATTGCAGTCATTGAGCGATAAGGACGTCTGGTTGGGTCAGGAACGCGATAGCCGTGTTGCCCATGACCCGAACCACCCTGAATTTTCATTAAGCTTTGGCGGCGAGGCATTTTTTGTGGTTGGCCTCCATCCGCAGGCCAGCCGCCCCGCGCGCAGGTTCATTCGCCCGACGATGATATTCAATTTGCACGACCAGTTTGAAAAGCTGCGTGAAACCAACCAATATGAAAAGCTACGCGCGTCAATCTTGGACCGTGACGTTAAGATTGCCGGTACGATAAACCCGATGCTCGCCAAACATGGTGAGGTTTCGGCCGCACGTCAGTATAGCGGCAGGGCAGTTGAAAGCGGGTGG
>JBKBTH010000535.1:0-939 GCA_046290915.1 Sphingorhabdus sp. | reverse complement strand
CCCGAAGTCGGATCGCTGCATCATCACTCTGCTGTATATCGGTTCACTGAAACAGGCCGCAGAACTTGAGACGGCGGTAGGTGAAGCTGGCCAAGCTAACGCCAACCGCGCATCGGCGAACCAACTATCGCAAGCGGTCAATGCGCAGTGCTGGTCCGCAGATCGTGGGCTCTACGCGGACAATCCCGACAAAACGGTATTTAGCCAACATGCCAATGCGCTTGCGGTGCTTTACGATGTTGCGCCAAGAACGACGCAAGTGGGGATCATCGACCGGATAACAGTCCGCAACGGTGGCATTGCAGCACCTAAGGGCGTCACGGGAACCACCTATTACTTCGCCTTCTATCTGGCCCGTGCGCTCGACCATGCGGGCCTTGGCGGCCGCTACTCCGAATTGCTGCACACTTGGCGCGGAATGCTCAATCAGAACTTCACCACCTGGCCTGAAGAGCCAGACCCAACGCGGTCAGATAGTCATGCGTGGAGTGCCCACCCCACTGCCGATTTGCTGCACATTGTGGCAGGTATTCAGCCAGCATCGCCGGGCTTTGTAAATGTAAAAATTATCCCGCATCTAGGCCCCCTTAAGAGCCTGAATGCAGCAATGGCGCATCCATCGGGAATGATTAGTGTTCGATATCGCCGCGAGGGCAAAACGCTTCGCGCGACCATCCGGTTACCCGAAAGCGTGTCTGGTGAATTTGTCTGGGGCGGGCAACGCATTGCCCTGCGCGGGGGACAAAACCAGATCAAGCTTAGAGGCAACGATTAAGTAACAGCGACGCGATGACGCCGCCAGATGAAAGCCGCTTATTTCGGCGGATCTATTTTCGCTAGATCAGCGTCGATCTTCGCCAAAACTTCATCTGTGAAGGTATCCGGAACATAGCTCTGAATTTGTTTCAACGTCATTGAACGCGCCATTTCAACCTGTGG
>JBKBTH010000534.1:0-943 GCA_046290915.1 Sphingorhabdus sp. | reverse complement strand
AGGAATGGAGGGAGGACTGAATGTCGATCCGCCCTAGGGCCCAGCATCCATATGCTCGCCTGAGCTTCCGCCCTGCCTCAGCACCCGTGACGCTCGATCGCCATCCTATCAAGCAAGGCGCGGTCGGCGCCGATAAAATCGACCGACTCAAGGCAAAACGGCAGATGTCACAAGCGATCGCCTTTAATGTGAAAATGATCCATTCCGCATATAATGTCGATTATATAGCCGCGCACTTTAGACGAACGCTAATTGATCACTTTACATACACATAGCAGATATAGCGCAAATTATTTGATTTAAATAAGCCGAAGCAAGTTACTACATACGCGCTGCGATTTTTGATACGTAGTGTTTTGCCGTTTCCCCTGCCCCCTAGCTGACATTTCACCTACGAATTTGACTCCCTGAATGTCATATGCAACCGGCCCTGATACGGAACGGCTTCGGAAGAAAGCATCATGCCTATTCGCGCAGTGCTTGCCTTGATGGCATTCGCCTATCCTGCGGCAGACAATATGCATCGTGACGCGATGTTTGACGACGTGTGGAATCGCCCAATTCCGCCATATCGCGACCGAGCGATTATTGGGAAAATTCGGCGTACAGTCATTAGCGAACTGCACCAAGCGATAGTCAAGCGTACAAAGGCCAAGGCGGATGATGCGGCCGAAGCCAATATATCCGCAACGCTCGAGCGGAATGGCGTACGGCCGCAAGGCTATGGCTATCGGCGCATCACATGCCGGAACAGCCTTTGCGAAACCATCATCATCCTCAGGAGAAACCTGCCGGAGACCGTCGCGCGCCGGACTTTTGACGGCATCAATCAGTCCAGCAGCGATCTGTGCGACGAAGAGAATTGCGTTTCGACCGCCTTGATGCGGTCAGGGCCAGGGCCGGACAATGGCACATCCCTGCTGATCTATTTCATTCCGCGAAA
>JBKBTH010000533.1:0-944 GCA_046290915.1 Sphingorhabdus sp. | reverse complement strand
AAATGGTCGAGCACGGTGCGCGCGGGGCATTCGCTGCTGTAGACATTATAACCAGCGCAGAGACTGCTGCCCTCCGGTTTCTGTAAGGTAACCATGTTTCCAGCCAGTGCCTTTGTTCCTGAAAAGTGCCTTCTTTCGGAAGGTTTCGTTCGCTTTTAAGTAGCGATTCTTCATATAGTATCATTTTGATACCTACTATGCAATGGAAGGCACTATCATGACAAAAACAGTCGTTATCTATCATTCGGGCTACGGCCATACCAAGGTTGTTGCAGAATATGTTGCGCGCGGCGCTGGAGCGGGAGAAACCGCCCTTATTGCGATAAGTGCCGACGGTGACATCACTGAAGCAGACTGGGCAGAATTGAACAGTGCCGACGCAATCATATTCGGTACGCCAACTTATATGGGCAATGTCAGCTGGCAGTTTAAGAAATTCGCCGACGCGACATCGCCCCTGTGGTTCGAACGCAAATGGCAGGACAAGGTTTTTGGCGGCTTTACCATTTCGGCGAGTTCGAACGGTGACAAGCAAGTGGCATTGATCACGCTGCAAACGCTGGCTTCGCAGCATGGCGGAATTTGGGTGAGCCTTGGCCTTGCTCCGTCGAGCAATAAATCCTCCACATATGCCGACGTGAATAATATGGGCGGATCGGTCGGATTGCTGGCCCGCGCACCTGCCGATGCTGGTGTCGATGAAATTCACACGGGCGATTTGGAAACAGCCATTTTATACGGCAAGCGGGTTGCGTCGATCGCCGAACGCCTGCGCGGTTGATCGATAGACTTCAGGGGCGGACCGTGTTTCCGGTCACGCCCCTGAAGTTCAGCCTACGGAGCTGTGGATAGATAAAACTTGCTTCAAAAGCGCGTACGCCGCTAGGACTTTGGCATGACCAAACTCAAACACCTCATGCAACGTGGCACGGATTTTCTGGGCT
>JBKBTH010000532.1:0-971 GCA_046290915.1 Sphingorhabdus sp. | reverse complement strand
GGGTCGCGTCTTCAAGAACAAGAAGATGGCCGGCCACATGGGCGACAAGAACCGCACCCAGCAGAACCTCGAGATCGTCGGCACCGACGTCGAGCGCGGCCTGATCTTCGTCAAGGGCTCGGTGCCCGGTTCGAAGGGCGGCTGGCTGTTCGTCAAGGACGCCGTCAAGGTGAAGGCGCATGCCGACGCCCCGTATCCCGCCAGCCTGAAGCAGGCTGCCAACAGCAACACCGCTGCCGACACGCCCGCCGAGACGAGCGCGCCGGAAGCAACCGACGGCCAGGAGGGCTGAACGTGAAGGTCAAGGTTCAATCCTTCGCCGGCACCGCCGCGGCGGACGTCGAGCTCAACGACGAGGTCTTCGGCCTCGATCCGCGCGCCGACATCCTGCACCGCGTTGTGACCTGGCAGCTGGAAAAGCGTCGCGCCACCGCGCGCGGCACCCGTGAGCGCGCCGATGTCGCGCGTTCGGGCAAGAAGCTCGGTCGCCAGAAGGGCGGCGGTGTCGCTCGTCACGGCGATCGTCGTGCTCCCGTCTTCATCGGCGGTGGTAAGGCGCACGGCGCCCGCGTCCGCGACTTCAATCCGGGTCTGAACAAGAAGGTTCGCGCCCTGGGTCTGAAGATGGCGCTGTCGAGCCATGCCAAGGCGGGTTCGCTGATCGTGATGAACGATCTGGCGGTCGCCGGTAACAAGACGAAGACGCTGCAGGGCGATCTGGCCAAGCTCGGCTTCGGCAAGACCGCGCTGGTCATCGATGGCGACGCCGTCGAGACGTCGTTCGCACTGGCCGCAGGCAACCTGAAGGAAATCAACGTCCTTCCGGCCGCTGGCGCCAATGTCTACGACATTCTGAAGCATGACACCCTGGTGCTGACGCGCTCGGCTGTCGAAAAGCTGGAGGCCCGTTTCCATGGCTAAGCAGCAGAAGGCGGTCGATCCGCGTCATTACGACGTGATCGTTGCGCCGC
>JBKBTH010000531.1:0-982 GCA_046290915.1 Sphingorhabdus sp. | reverse complement strand
TGCTGCGGCGGCAACTGTGAATATCCGTCGGTTCATATGATCCTCGCTGCGGCAACGGCTTGGTCGTCCAAAGCCGGAACTGTGTTTACTTTTTCCCTATCTAGGGTTGCCGAAGTCTTGTGCCAAGAGATTTGGCACCTATATCGCCGCTACAAGGTTGCATTACGGGAAAACACCGGTGCCTGATAGGGCCGGACCGCAAGCAGCCATTGAAAGTTCAATTTTAAAATTTCGGGGTAAAGTTTTTATGGCTAAAGTTATTGGTATCGACTTGGGCACGACAAACAGCTGCGTTGCGGTAATGGACGGCGGCAAGCCCAAGGTCATCGAGAATGCTGAAGGCGCACGTACGACGCCATCGATCGTGGCCTTTGCTAAGGACGGCGAGCGCCTGATTGGGCAACCTGCAAAGCGTCAGGCCGTGACAAATCCAGAAAGCACAATTTATGCGGTGAAGCGCCTGATCGGCCGCCGCTTTGACGACCCAATGACCAAGAAGGACATGGGTCTCGTCCCCTACAGCATCGTCAAGGGTAAGACCGGCGACGCATGGGTTAAAGCGGGCGGCGAAGAATATTCGCCATCGCAGATTTCCGCATTCATCCTTCAGAAAATGAAGGAAACGGCAGAAGCCTATTTGGGCGAAACCGTAACGCAGGCCGTTATCACGGTTCCAGCATACTTCAACGACGCCCAGCGTCAGGCCACCAAGGATGCTGGCCAGATTGCCGGCCTTGAAGTGCTGCGCATCATCAACGAACCAACCGCTGCTGCACTTGCATATGGTATGGACAAGGATGAGAACAAAACCATCGCGGTCTATGACCTTGGCGGTGGTACGTTCGATATCTCGATCCTCGAAGTCGGCGATGGCGTGTTTGAAGTGAAGTCAACCAATGGTGACACGTTCCTTGGCGGTGAAGATTTCGACAGCGTGCTCGTTGAGCATTTGGCAGCCGATTTCAACAAGGCCGAAGGCATT
>JBKBTH010000530.1:0-989 GCA_046290915.1 Sphingorhabdus sp. | reverse complement strand
GTTGCCGTTGTGGGTGACAATCGCAAATTGGTAGTCTTCCCGATGAGAGAAATTCCCGAAATGGCCAAGGGGCAGGGCGTGACCTTGCAGCGTTATAAGGATGGCGGCCTTGCCGATGCGATCTGCTTTAAGATGAGTGAAGGGCTCAGCTGGGCAATGGGCGGCGACAGCGGCCGGATGCGCACGGAAAACGATATGTCGTTGTGGCGCGTAGCACGCGGCGCGGCGGGTAGACTGCCGCCGCAGGGATTTCCCCGAAATAATCGCTTCGATTAAGGCTAAGTAAAAATTAACCACACACAGAGTGACGATTTTTTACAATAGACGTTCATACCTGCAGGTGATGAACGTCATTGGATCGCCCATTTTAGATGAAAAGAACCCCTATAATAAGGCGGTGACGGCACCCAGCGAAACCGAATTCAATTGGCTTTATTCACTGCCGATAGCAGGTGCCATTTTCCGCACAGGACAAAACGAAGTTCATCTCGTTCGCAGCAACAGGAAATTTGACGATCTTGTTCTGGGTTTCGGGCGGGAAGCTACCCTTGACATGGCATTGTTAGCCGATCGGACGTTGGCCATGCTTGAGGAAGGGCGCGAGACCCATTTTGAATGCTGGCGCTCGGAAGATACCATTCATCCGCGCGAGTTGGAAATCAGCATCGCCCGTTTCGGTGGTGGTGACGATATGTTCCTTCTTTCCATGGTCGACCGCACCGCTGAGGCCATCAGCCGGGTAAACCTACGCCGCGAAATGCTGAGCGATAGCCTAACCGGATTTTGCAATCGCACCGGCTTTGAAGAACAAGTTGAGGCCGCAGTTGACGCGATGCTGAAATCCGGTTCGTCGCAAAATTATGCAATCATCTTGGTCGATTTGGCACGTTTTAGCCGTGTAAACGAATCCGTCGGCGCGATTGCAGGCGATGAGCTTATTATCACGGCTGCCCGCCGCCTAAACGCACGCATCCGCAGCAACGAAATAC
>JBKBTH010000529.1:0-991 GCA_046290915.1 Sphingorhabdus sp. | reverse complement strand
CTGCAGTGGGAAGTCGTTGACGCCTGTCTGCAGCTCCATGGCGGCGCTGGCTATATGAACGAATACCCAATCGCCCGCATGTGGCGTGCCGCCCGCGTAACGCGCATTTTCGGCGGGACGAACGAGATCATGAAGGAACTGATTGGTCGGGGTCTGTAAAACAGTGGCTAAGCCCGAACCTTGGCGCATGGACATCGCCAGCTATCCGTTTGTCCATTCGACCGAGACCCGCTTCGCTGATCTCGACATGCTGGGCCATATCAACAATGTGGCGATGGCTGGACTGTTCGAACATGGCCGCGGTCTTTTTACCCATTCGATTGGTTTGCCCAACTTTGCAAAAGATCACCGCTGGCTCATTGTTCGGGTTGAAATAAACTATCTGGCGGAAAGCTACTTTCCCGAGCATGTCCAGATCGCCAGCGGCATATATCGCGTCGGCACCTCAAGCTGGGAGGTCGCTTCGGCGGCGTTTCAGGGCGGCAATTGCGTGGCGACCTGCAGCACGACTACGGTGTTGACCGGCAAAGCTGGCGCGTCACCGATATCAGAGGGCCTACGCGAAGCACTGGAACGGTTGCGGGTTAAATCCAACTAGGCAAAAGGATTTTGATCAGGCGCCCAACGCAACAGATCCCGTTTGTTGTGGTCAATCAACGAAGGTTGCTGCGCGTTTTTGCATCCCGGCCATAACCGCCTCAATCTGGTTAGGCGTTCGGATAACGCGCGCTTGTCGAACGCTTTCAGCCATCAAGATCGCGTCTTCATCCAGATCGCCATATTCGTTGAACAGCGCCTTGGCCTCGCGCATGGCGCCGGGGTTGCGGTCCGCGATGTCGCGCGCAATCGCCATGGCACGGGTGTGCGGATTTTCATCGACAAAGGTCGCGAAGCCAAGCGTCAAAGCTTCGGTCCCCGAAAACTCTCGGTTGGTGTAGGTCAACTCGCGCAGCATATCTTCACGCACCATACCGCGCCATAATGCGTATCC
>JBKBTH010000528.1:0-994 GCA_046290915.1 Sphingorhabdus sp. | reverse complement strand
GCCGAAAAGAGCCGCAAATTCTTTGACGATATGAACGAATGGGCGCGCAGCGAGGGCCATGCTGGCTTGGGCTACGTAACGCGTAAGGCTGGTGAATTCGGTGGCCCAATCGCCAAGAACCATGGCGAAGAAGGCATGCAAGCCCTTTACGACGCTATTGGTCTCGGCCCCGATGATGGCTGTTTTTTTGCCGCTGGCAAAGAAGAACAAGCCGCTAAATTGGCAGGTGCAGCGCGCACCCGCACGGGTGAGCAGCTTGACCTGATTGAAAAAGACGCATTCCGCTTTTGCTGGATCATCGATTTTCCGTTCTACGAATGGAGCGAGGAAGACAAGAAAGTCGATTTTGCGCACAACCCGTTTTCAATGCCGCAAGGTGGCCTTGAAGCGTTGCAGACGCAGGATCCACTCACCATCAAGGCCTATCAATATGACATGGTCTGCAACGGCTATGAACTCGCTTCTGGTTCCATCCGGAACCAGCATCCCGATTTGATGGTCAAGGCGTTTGAGCTGACTGGCCTGACGCAGGCGGATGTCGAGGATCGTTTTGGCGGCATGTACCGTGCGTTCCAATATGGCGCGCCACCACATGGCGGCATGGCGGCAGGCGTCGATCGGATGGTTATGCTTTTGTGCGGCGTTCAAAACCTGCGCGAAATCACGCTGTTCCCGATGAACCAGCGTGCCGAAGATCTGTTAATGGGTGCACCGTCGCCTGCCGAGCATAAGCAGTTGCGCGAATTGAACATTCGCGTGGTCGAGCAGCCTCCAAAGGCGCAGGGATAATGTACAAGACACGGGCGTTTCGCTGTCCCTTTTGGGGACGGCGTTTCGCTTTGTCTTGTCTATCCGCCCAATAACTGCTGCAAGCCGTGCATGACCATCCATCTTGCACAATATGAATCGGGCAAAAAATACAGCGGGAACTATGACAAGGACCTGAAAGCGCTGCAGGATCGCCTCTCGCGGCTGCAGTCGCTGCACATCTTGC
>JBKBTH010000527.1:0-995 GCA_046290915.1 Sphingorhabdus sp. | reverse complement strand
GCGCGCGAAAATGGCGTTGATGTCGATTATGTGATTCCGGTGCCCGACAGCGGTACCCCTGCAGCCATTGGCTATGCAGAAGCGGCCAAGATCCCGTTTGAGCTTGGCATCATCCGGTCGCATTATGTCGGACGTACATTCATTCAACCAGGTGACGGCGTTCGGCACTTGGGCGTTAAGCTAAAGCATAATGCGAACCGCAATTTGGTTGCGGGCAAAAAGATTGTCCTCATTGACGACTCCATTGTCCGCGGCACGACGTCGCTTAAGATTGTCCAGATGATGCGCGAAGCGGGTGCTGCCGAGGTGCATATGCGCATCGCGAGCCCGCCTACGATGAACAGTTGCTTCTACGGCGTTGACACGCCCGAACGCTCCAAATTGCTCGCGAGCCGGATGGACGTCGAAGAAATGCGGCAGTTTATTCAAGCAGACAGCTTGGCATTTCTCTCTATCGATGGTCTCTATCGCGCCTTGGGCGAAGATTCGCGCCATCATGATAAGCCGCAATATTGCGATGCGTGTTTTACAGGGGACTATCCCACGACCCTCACCGACCATGACGAACATGAAGCCGGTGACCTCATCATGCTGGGCGAACGGAAGTTAGCGTAAATCATGACGAAGCTATTTGAAGGCAAAGTTGCGCTGGTTACAGGCGCAAGCCGCGGGATTGGCGCAGCAACAGCCAAGGCACTGGCAGCGCAAGGCGCACATGTCATCATTACAGCGCGTACGGCCAAAGACCTCGAAGCCGTTGAAGACGCGATATTTGACGCAGGCGGCAATGCGACGATTGCACCACTGGACCTTACCGACGGTGACAGCATTGCACGTCTCGCCGCAGCAGTGACAGAACGCTGGGGCAAGCTCGATATACTGGTATTGAATGCCGCGATGCTAGGAACGCTCGCGCCCGTTCCCGCCATTGACGGCGCTGAATTTGCACGTTTGTTTACGCTGAATGTTACAGCGCAGCAGGTGCTGATGGCATC
>JBKBTH010000526.1:0-999 GCA_046290915.1 Sphingorhabdus sp. | reverse complement strand
CTTCCTGCCGCCTAGCCTTGAAAAGTCAGTCAAAGAAGAAGGCATCGCCGACAGCGAGGACGAACTGCGTTATCAAGTGCGTCGTCAGCGCAAATATGGCGCGGAGGTCATAAAGGTCTGCGCAACTGGCGGCGTTTTCTCACGCAATACCGAACCTGGGCAACAACAGCTTACAGAACGCGAGCTCCGCGTGATCGCGGACGAAGCGCACCAATGGGGCCTTCGCGTTGCCGCGCATGCGCATGGGGGTGATGGCATCAAAGCTGCGATCAATGCGGGGATTGATACCATTGAACATGCCAGCCTTGTCAATGATGAGGGCATCAAGCTCGCAGCATCACGGCAGCGGCCCGTCTGGTTTTCGATGGATATCTTCAACACCGACTACACGCAGTCCGAAGGCGCAAAAAATGGTGTACTTGAAGATAATCTCAGGAAAGACCGTGAAGTCGCTCAAATTCAACGTGATAATTTTCGCAAAGCCCACAAGGCTGGCGTTAAAATGGTCTTTGCATCCGATGCAGGTGTCATGCCGCACGCGCTTGTTGGCGGGCAGTTTAAGGTCATGGTCGAATATGGCATGACACCGCTGGAGGCAATTCAAGCGGCAACGCGCAACGCTGCGCAGGCATTGGGCCGCGAGAAGGATGTAGGCGCAATCGCCGTCGGTCGCTTCGCTGACATCATTGCTGTGGATGGAGATCCTTTGGCCAATGTTCGTGAACTGGAATCAGTCGATGCAGTCGTAAAAGGTGGTAAAGTCATCGACTGAGCCCAATGTCATGATGTGCGATGTTGCATTGATTGCTGACCGCACACTGTGATAAATAACATTCTATAGCGGTCGTAGAACCGATATATGATGAACATCTGGGGGTTTGAACTATGATTTCTCTGGTCGCAGCAACTTTGCTCAGCATGGCCGCCATGAAGGGCGACGCCATGGACAATGCACGTAAGGCATTCAACAATTGCATGATTGAAACGCACAACACCGGC
>JBKBTH010000051.1:0-9157 GCA_046290915.1 Sphingorhabdus sp. | reverse complement strand
GGGATGCCCTCGCTGATGACTATCAGCCAATGAACATCAATTTTGGGCTATTCGCGCCGCTTGACGAAAAAGTGCACAAGAAATCGCGCAAAGCAGCGATGACCGGTCGTGCGCGCACTGACCTAAATAGCTGGATCAATACGCAGCAGGTTGCGGCTTAACAGCGGCATCCCGGCTTTGCGGCTTGTTTGGGCCGCGTCTGTGCGAATTCTTTGCGCGTGAGCAACTGGTCCTTATTTCCGTCAGCGCCTGCGAAACGCTGGCCGGTTGCCGCAGCCCATTCTTCGAAGGTCAGCAAATTGTTGCCGTCCTTGTCCAATGCCTTGAAGGCTTTCGTTCGACTGCCCATCATTTCGAGGCGCGAAACAAGCTCGTCCCTGTTGCGGTCATAGCGGTTGAAACGCACTTCCTCACGGCTTGCCTTTGGCGCTTCGGGTGGAGTCGGCGGCGCCGGACCGAATGCTGGCGCATTTGCCCCTGCTTTGGGTAACGCATCAGAAATGGCTTCAGGCGGCGGGGCAGCGGGGATCAGGTTTGGCTGATTCGCCTGTGTTTGCCAGAACCACAGTCCTGAACCAGCGAGCAACAAGGCCGCTACTCCACCCACCAAGATCCGCTGCATGACCTTCCCCCCCATGATGACGTCATGGCGATAGGGCCACAAAGCTACCAGCCCGTCAAGGCGTGGGCGATGAGACGCGGTCCGGAAACATTGCGAACCGACATGGCCAAAATCGATAAGGGACGAAGTTTTCGGCTTTTCGGGAGCGCTGGCAGCGGCT
The DNA here is from genome assembly GCA_046290915.1 of Sphingorhabdus sp. GTDB lineage: Bacteria > Pseudomonadota > Alphaproteobacteria > Sphingomonadales > Sphingomonadaceae > Sphingorhabdus_B. The sequence continues at coordinate 8,375 of JBKBTH010000051.1, read as the reverse complement.
GCGCATCTAACGCATTCAATTGAGATGGAAATTCCAAACGCAGCCAGTCCAGAGCCCATTGCTGGGACAATGCGCTGATATCGCGTCCTTGGCCGGTCCACTGCGCGCCAGCCCACTGTGCGTAGGTTCCAAAGATGGCGCCACCGCGCAATTGAACGTGTTTTTCAACGTCGTCAGCGGCCCACGTCCCCTCACCTAGCAATAACTCCCAGGCCGCAACCAAATCTTCGAGCGCAGCTCCAGATATATCGTTCCCGCACTGGCAAAGCGCTTGCAGCAATTGTTCACCTTTCGGGCGAAGCGCAGGTTCGGCTGCAAATATATCGCGCCACCACGCCAATTTGATTTGCGCGATCATCGGCTCTCGCGCTTTTCGCACAATGTCAGCAAATCGCGAATCCAATTGAAGCAAAAGTGCGAAAGCCGGACGAAAGGCCACCGGCGTGTAGGCAACAGCCAGATTGGATGGCGGCGACAGGTCTGACGTTACGCTATTCATGACGTCATCCCGTCCATGTCACTAAATATTCTATGGTTAACAGTTGGGTAACCCTGTTCCTTCAAACACCACTTACTATGACGCGCGTAGAGAGCGTCATGAATCCATTGTGGAAACCAGGGGACTACCACTGTGATCAAGAAAGTTGATGCCAACCAAGCGTGTGGCGTTTTGTCGCGCCTGCTGAAGAATGAAGAGGGCAATATCATTGCCATTCTGGCAGCGGCGGTGATTCCGGTCATCGGTCTTGTTGGCGGCGGCGTGGACATGAGCCGCATCTATCTTACTCAATCCCGGTTGCAAGGTGCTTGTGATGCGGGTGCGCTTATGGGCCGCAAAACCATGGGCGTGGGCACATGGGCCGCAAACAGCAACGCGGCGAGTACGCAGGCCAATCGCATCTTCGACCAAAATTTCCAGACCGGCGCCTATGGCACGAGCGGCCTGACCCGTAGCTTCGCTGAGTCCGGCGGAAATGTGACAGGGACCGCCTCGGTTATTGTCCCCATGGCCCTCATGCAGGTTCTTGGGCAGGAATCGAAGGAAGTTGAGGTCACGTGCCAGGCAGAACTGCGTATCCCGAACAGTGACGTCATGTTTGTACTTGATACGACAGGGTCGATGGGTGGAACGGCATCTGGGTCCAGCGAAACGAAGATCTCCGGTCTGCGCAAAGCCGTTAAATGTTTTTATGAAGCATTGGCCAAACAGAATATTACGGACATTACTCCTGCCGACTGCGGCGAAACTGTTGACCCGTCCGCTACCAATACGGGCAACGTTCAGCTCCGCTTTGGTTTCGTGCCTTACGCGGTGAACGTCAATGTTGGGCGTCTTCTTCCGCTCGATTACATGGCCGATAGCTGGACCTATCAGTCTCGCGAAGCATCGACGACAACGGACGTAAATGCCACTGCAGTGTACGGGACGGAAAGCGCGCCGACCACAGTGAGCACGGTCACCACCCCGATCGCAGACACTGCCTGGACCAACACCGGAAAAAATATTACCGTCAACGGCGTTTTCTATGACTGGAGTTCGTCAACGACGTCGTCCGAGTGTTCGGCCTTATCGGTGCCGCCAACGAGCACAACCACCACCACGGGGGCAACCGAATTTGTTTCGCAGTCACCAAATACGCCTGTCGAACCCGATTCAACGCTAACCAAAACCTACGAACGTGACTCTTCCAGTTCAACGCGCAGTTACCAGCGCCAGTTTACCGCGAACAGCGATCCGAAGAAAAAAGGCACTTGCCGGCTTCAGTTCCGCGACACGGGGCAAAATATCGTTACGCTTACAACACGCACAACGACACCCATTACATGGGTGCGCAATACCTATTTTTCAGGTTGGACCTACAAGCCTGTCACATTTAACGTAAGCAGCCTAAAAGATACCGGCAGCAATTCCTGGCGGTCGTCGTTACAATTACCTATCGGAACAGATGGCGCGAACACAACTGTCGGCTGGAACGGGTGTATCGAAGAGCGGCAGACGTTCCGTGGGCCAGATAGCGACCCTTCTGACGATTGGAGTCCGATCCCTTCAACCGCGCTCGATATGGACATTGATCTGGCGCCGACGACATCCAACACGGCGTCCCAGTGGGGGCCGATGCTTGCGAATGCAGTATGGGAGCGCTATCTTGTCAATACCGACTGGTCTGGAAGCAAGAGCCGTTCATCAACGCGCACAACTTCAAATGTATGGGTGGGACGCAATGATGGGGTGGATATGGTTAGACCAGCTACCTACTGCCCGACGGAGGCTAAAAAATATCAAACTTGGTCGCCCACCGAATTCCGCAATTATGTAAACAGCCTGACAATCGACGGCAACACATATCATGATATCGGACTGCTCTGGGGCGCGCGTATCATGTCGCCCACCGGTATTTTTGCAGCATTAAATGCGCCAACCAACATGACGATTGAGCGCCATATGGTGTTCATGACCGATGGTGAAACAAACGTCGTAAGCGATGACTATTCGGCTTACGGTGTCCATTGGTATGACCGCCGACAAACGCCAACTGGGACCGCGCCAACCAATAGCCAGCTGAACAGTATGACCGACGCCCGGACAGCGGCGCTTTGCACGGCAATTAAAAACAAGAACATCAATCTATGGGTTGTGTCTTACGGCAATGTGGATTCTGCAACCAACGACAGGTTGGAATTATGCGCCACACCAGGCAAGTTTTTTGAAGCAACCAGCGTCGCCTCGCTCGTCACAAATTTCAAACAAATCGCAGCCGAAATTTCGGCCCTCCGTCTGACACAATAAGAGGCGCTGTGATGGATATTTTGAAAGAGTGGAACCGCAATCAAGATGGCGCCTCCATCATGGAATTTGGGCTGATAGCCCCCGTGGTGATGGTCATGATGCTTGGAACGCTCGATATTGGGCATTCCTATTACGTTCGTGCGACGCTGGATGGTGCCATGCAAAATGCAGCCCGCAGCTCTTCGCTAGAAGGTTCAGCCACATTGACGGCACAGGAGCTGGTCGATTTGCGGGTTAAGGACTCGATCTTAACGCTTGCACCTGATGCAACCATCACAGCGACCCGCCGCTATTATAAAACCTTCTCTGAAGCTGCACTTGCGCGCGCCGAAACCGTCATTGAGCCTACAGTTGGAGCCGATTTGCAGTGTGATCCCGGCGAAAGTTTCATGGATGCCAACGATAATGGCGTGTGGGATGCAGACGGCGGCACCGACGGACAAGGCGGCGCGAAAGACATTGTCATCATCAAGTTCAGGGTCAGCTATCCGCGCCTTTTCCCATTGGCCCCAATGCTTGGCTGGCCGGCCAATGTCGAACTCGAGTCAAACTCGATCCTGGCTAACCAGCCTTACGGCGAACAGACTTCATTTGGCCCGCCCGTCCAAACCAACTGTCCATCGGTGTAACATTCATGCTGAAACACATTCCTAAGATCGTGAGACGCCTTAAGCGGGACCAAAGCGGTCTCGCTATGGTCGAATTTGCAGTATCACTGCCTTTTTTCATCGGCCTAGTGGTCGGCGGTGTCGAAACCGCAAACTATGCCTCTGTCATCATGCAGCTCAACCAGATCACGCTGCACACCGCCGATGGCGCGGCTCGTATTGGCTCAACATCGTTGACTGCCAATAAAACCATTTCTGAAGCGCAAATCAAAGATGTGTTTGAAGGATCGCTGCGTGAAGGCGATCGCATTGCGGTGGGCGGCAGCCACTCTTACACCGATCCAGTCACCGGCGTTTTATCCATCCGTGGCAACACGCGGATCATTTTATCCAGTGTCGAGCAGGTGGCCGCATTCAACCCGACAACGCCGCGTTACCGCATCAGGTGGCAACGATGCACTGGCACGGCCAACTTCTACACATCAAATTACGGCACTAAAGCGACAGCTACCAGTATTACCGGAATTGGCCCTACCGGTCGTCAAGTGGCACCGCCTCCAGGCGGCATAGTGATGTTTGTCGAGCTGCAATACTACTTTAAGCCATTGATTGTGAACGGCTTTTCAAAACTGACCGACCGGACCATCAGTCAGGTTGCCTCCATGGTCGTGCGCGAAAATCGTGACACGGTCGGCCCAACCGGCAGTGACGGGATTTACAACAACGAAGGCGTTACCCCGGCGTCATGTCCTTGGGGCTAAACCGAACCAACAGCCGGTCAGCCTCAACGACCAAATAACTTCCGAACTCCTGCCACAATCTTGTCGGCGTTGATGAGCGTCGCCTTTTCCAAATTGGCTGCATAAGGCATCGGAACGTCTTCGTTCGTGATGCGCAAGACAGGTGCGTCGAGATCATCGAAGCCCTGCTCCATGCAAACGGCGAGTATCTCGCTGCCAACCGAACATACTGGCCAGCCTTCTTCGGCAACGACAAGACGATTGGTCTTGGCAAGGCTCGCCAGCACGGTTTGCGTATCCAGCGGACGAATGGTGCGCAGGTCGATAACCTCAGCGCTAATGCCTTCCTCCGCCAATTGATCAGCTGCTTCCAATGACAGCCCTACGCCTATGGAGTAGCTCACGATGGTGATATCCGTACCCTCACGCATGATGCGTGCCTTGCCAATCGGCAAGACATGGTCATCACCCGCAGGAACTTCAAAAGTACGACCATAGAGCAGCTCGTTTTCAAGGAACACAACGGGGTCCTCGCAACGGATTGCGGCCTTCAGCAAGCCCTTGGCATCTGCGGCATCATAGGGTGCGATCACGATCAGACCGGGCACGCTGGCATACCATGGGGCGTAATTCTGACTGTGCTGGGCACCGACGCGCGCTGCGGCACCGTTTGGACCTCGGAATACGATGGGGCAGCGCATCTGGCCGCCCGACATGTAATTGGTCTTTGCGGCCGAGTTGATGATATGGTCGATGGCCTGCATCGCAAAGTTAAAGGTCATGAATTCGATGATAGGACGCAGACCGCCCATGGCGGCGCCTGTCCCAATGCCTGCAAAGCCATATTCGGTAATAGGGGTGTCGATAACACGGCGGGCACCAAATTCGTCCAGCAAGCCCTGCGTTACCTTGTAAGCGCCCTGATACTCGGCCACTTCCTCGCCCATAACAAAGACGCGGTCATCGCGGCGCATTTCTTCCGCCATCGCATCGCGCAAAGCCTCACGCAAAGTAACGGACTGCATTCTCGGCACTGGCAGTAGCAACGGGTTCCGGCTTCGGCGCTACTGGAGCGGCTGCGACGACAATTTCCGGATCTGGCGTCGGCGCGACTGCAGGCGCTGGCGCGGCTTTCACGGGAGCGGGAGCTTCGTCATCACTCGAGATGAGCGCGATGACTGTGCCGACCTTCACACCATCTGTTCCCTCGGCTACGGAAATCGAGGTAATTACGCCTTCATCAACAGCTTCAAATTCCATCGTCGCCTTATCGGTCTCAATCTCAGCGAGGATATCGCCCGACTTGACGCTGTCGCCTTCCTTAACCAGCCATTTGGCGAGCGTGCCTTCCTCCATTGTTGGCGAAAGCGCAGGCATTTTCAGTTCGATTGCCATCAATATTGCTCCACCAAGACGTCAGTATACAGTTCAGACAAGTCCGGTTCAGGCGATGACTCGGCAAAGTCGGCGGCCTCGTTCACGATTGTCCGGATTTCCTTCTCAATGGCTTTCAACTCGTCGTCGCCCACGCCAAGTTCTGCCAGATATGCTTTGCAACCCTCAATAGGGTCGCTGTTTTCGCGTACCGACTGAACTTCGTCACGGCTTCTATACTTCGCCGGATCCGACATGGAGTGACCGCGATAACGGTACGTTTTCATTTCGAGCAACACAGGGCCCTTACCGCTACGTACCCAATCCAGCGCAACCTCAGCCGCGCCGCGGACAGCAAGTACGTCCATGCCATCAACCTGAATGCCCGGGATGCGGAAGCTTTCGCCGCGGCGGTATAATTGGTCCTCGGACGACGCGCGGTTTACGCTGGTACCCATCGCATATTGGTTGTTCTCAATGACGAATATGATCGGAAGCTTCCACAACTCCGCCATGTTAAAACTTTCGTAGACCTGCCCCTGATTGGACGCGCCGTCTCCGAAATAAGCGAGGCAAACCCCGCCATCGTTCGAATACTTGTGACCAAAAGCAAGGCCAGCTCCCAACGAGACTTGTGCGCCAACAATACCGTGACCACCATAAAATTTATGCTCGGTCGAAAACATATGCATCGACCCGCCCTTGCCCTGCGAAATGCCAGCAGCACGGCCAGTCAGTTCCGCCATGATCAGATTTGGATCAATGCCATAAGCCAGCATGTGGCCATGGTCACGATAACCGGTGATGACACTGTCTTTGCCGGGCGTCAGCGCGGATTGTAGCCCGATCGCGACGGCTTCCTGACCAATGTACAAATGGCAAAAACCACCGATTAAACCGAGCCCATATAACTGCCCTGCTTTTTCTTCAAAGCGGCGGATCAACAGCATTTCGCGATAAAACTTCAAAAGCTCTTCTTTGGTCGCTTTGTAAGGCCTTGGCTCGGTTGGACGTTCGCGGTTGGCGCGCGCGGCGTCTTCACTCACACTGGCCTTCTTCGACGCAGATTTTTTCGCTGGGGTGGTTGCCAAAACAAGTTCCTTTGGTGGAATTTCTATATGCGAATGCATTGTCGCCTAGTCAAAATCAAACAAGGTGAAAAGCGCTTTTCCGCAACGGAATGCACTGCATAGCTATTCATTCTTCGTAGCGCGCGTTACTTTAAAGGAACGACAACCTCGTCAGGTGCAACAACGTTCAATTCCTTGCGCATTAATTCGCCCGCCAAGTCAGGATCGACATTGTCACGGTCCAGAAGCAACTGCCGATTCCGCAGCGCATCCCGTTCTTTTTTAAGCTTTGCCAGTTCGATTTTGCGATCACTCAACGCCGCACGATAATCCGTCCATGCAATGATGCCCGTTGGCCCCAGCAGCGCATAAGATGCTATGCCAAGCAAAGCGACGAGCGCCAGAGCCGGTCCAATTACCGACTTCATATATTCGGGTTTCCGGTTTGAACGCGCCATATTCAAACAGAATCATATTTTTGCGAAAATGGCAAGAATGTCAGAGTCAGCGGAATATACCCTGCCCTGCATATTGCGCCGATGCACCCAGCTCTTCTTCAATCCGGATAAGCTGGTTGTATTTCGCTAACCGGTCCGACCGCGCAAGGCTTCCAGTTTTAATCTGGCCGCAATTCGTGGCCACCGCCAAATCGGCGATGGTCGCATCTTCGGTCTCGCCTGAACGGTGTGACATCACAGCAGTGTAAGAAGCGCGGTGTGCCATCGAAACGGCAGCGAGGGTCTCCGTCAGCGTGCCGATTTGATTGACCTTGACCAGCAACGAGTTGGCAAGACCTTTGCCAATGCCCATTGCAAGACGCTCTGGATTGGTGACGAACAAATCGTCGCCGACCAATTGCACTTCGTGGCCAATCTTGTCGGTAATGGCTTTCCAACCGTCAAAATCGTCTTCACTCATACCGTCCTCAATCGAACGAATTGGGTAATCCTTGCAAAGCGCTGCAAGATAATCCGCCATCTCGTGCGGCGAGAGCGATAGACCTTCGCCGGAAATTTCATATTTGCCGTTGCGGAAGAATTCGGTCGCCGCGCAATCAAGGGCAAGCACGACATCTTCACCAGGCTTAAACCCGGCCTTTTCAATTGACGTCATGATGAAATCTAGTGCGTCACGCGTCGATGCGAGATTAGGCGCAAAACCGCCTTCATCGCCGACCGACGTGGCAAGACCCTTTTCATGTAATCCCTTTTTCAACGTGTGAAAAATTTCCGAACCCCAGCGAACTGCTTCTGAAATTGAGCCAGCTCCCACAGGCATGACCATGAATTCCTGAAAATCGATCGGATTGTCCGCATGCTCACCGCCGTTGATGATATTCATCATTGGGACAGGCAGGACATGGGCATTCACGCCGCCCACATAACGATATAGCGGCAAACCGCGCGCATCGGCCGCAGCCTTTGCCACGGCAAGACTGACACCCAAGATAGCATTGGCACCAAGATTTGACTTGTTGTCTGTGCCATCAAGGTCAATCATTACGGCATCGACATTTTCCTGATCTTCAGCGTCGAGTTCCAACAATGCTTCGTAAATTGGACCATTCACCGCCTCAATCGCCTGAAGTACGCCCTTGCCCATATATTTGGACATGTCACCGTCACGCTTTTCTACGGCTTCATAAGCGCCCGTTGACGCGCCCGATGGAACGGCCGCGCGGCCAAAGCTTCCATCTTCCAACAACACATCGACTTCGACCGTTGGGTTACCCCGGCTGTCCAAAATTTGGCGGGCATGTATGTCGAGGATCGCAGTCATGGAGAGCTCCAGTTAT
>JBKBTH010000525.1:0-1003 GCA_046290915.1 Sphingorhabdus sp. | reverse complement strand
GTGCGGCGCGGGTGTGCCAGATTAAAAAGGCCGCGCTCGACAAGATGAAAATGATGATGGCGGATGAAGCGGCCTAGTTGGCTTTCCGCCGGATCGGCACGGGAATGTTGCAAATGTCCGCACCGCCTGCCGGCACATTGAAAAAGGCATCCCGCCGGTTGGCGCGCGCATCGGCATAAGCCGCAAAGCTGTCGCTATCGGTCGCAAGATATTCGAACGCCGGCACGTCCTTTGCCTCGTTGCCGAGCCGCACCGACAGGATAGGAACGCGCTCCTCTTCCTTCTCGTAAAAGCCAAGAGGGCCAGTGCCGCGCGGCAGGCTGGACATATGTTCGATGCCGTCGATTACGCGGCCAACCAGCGCAATGTTGCGGTCCAAATGCCGTGGCGCATGGCCGATGACGGTGTAGAGTTCCGCACCGGTGCCTGTATCGGGTGACAAATTTCGGCCGACACCGACCATGGCGTAACAATGGGTTGGCCACTGTCTGATGACATTATTTTCCTTGGACAAGCCGATCGGCCAACCCATTTTAAACATCGTGACCTCGGCATAGGCATCGCTAAGTGACATGAATCCCTTGGAAAAAATATCGCTATTTGCACCGGCTGCGAGCTTTATCTGCTCCGCCTCCGGAACGGCAATGGTCCGATATTCACTCTCCGTCACCACCACTAAATCCTCCGGCAAAGCCTTCTTCTCGGTCGCATCGCCCCATTGCACGACATAATTATCCTGAACGCGGTTGATGCTGGTGCCGTCCCACCACTTGGCCGCCGCTAGCTTGCGAATATTGCCCACCCAGCCTTGGCTAAATGGCGCGGGGATCAATTGAATAACCACGCGGCGTGGCTTGCCTTTCGAATCGGGCGCAAGATCCATCACCAGCAAGTCCGATGGCGCAATGGCTACCCAGTCATCCGCCTTGGCTGCCGCCACAATCTCCGATGGTGCGGGATAGGTTTTGGCCTCCTGCGCTGAAACGGGGAGGGCGGCGCATAT
>JBKBTH010000524.1:0-1027 GCA_046290915.1 Sphingorhabdus sp. | reverse complement strand
CTTTTTCATCCGGCGATATAGGTGCGGAAGCTGTGGCAGGATTGGGGGCGGCGATCTGCAAAGTTCCGCCCTTGATGATCTGCAACCCCAATGAGGGCGCCGGATCAACATTTCCGACAAACGCGGACCGGGGCAAGGGTTTGAAGCTTGAGGCAGGTGGCGGTGGGTCCTGGACACCTGGAAACTATGGCTATCTGGATTTTGGCGGTGGCGCCCGCGATTTGGCGGAGGCACTTGGCGCAAACAGCGATGTCGCGAATTGCCAAAATTTGAGCAGCGTGAGCACTAAGCCCGGCAACAACGCGTCGGTAACGTCCGCGATGAATACGCGCTTTGATATATTCGAAAATGGACTGATTAGTTATTGTAGCGAAAGCGGTGGCCGCTGCAGTCCAGCAATGAACACCCGTAAAGATGTTTTGCATCAGGCATTTCCTGCAACGGGGCAAAAAAAGTGTAACCTCGCTATTGCCAATGGAAATCCCAATGTCGTCGATGGAGACGTCGAATTTCCAAATGGAAACAATGACGCATGGGTTTTGCCGAGCAATTTTTACAAGGCTAATGGAAGTACGCCCAGCAATATGGGGCTTCCTCGCGATATCTGTCACGCTGTGAGCGACGGTGGAACATGCGCAAATGGGCGATTTGGCGATGCTGCTTGGGATCGAGCACTGTATTTTTCAGTAAATCATGCCGGAACTGCAGCATCCGTAGCCCAATCGTGGGCTGGCCGGGCGACGTTGGGCGAGTTAAGTCGCTACGATGTTTACACATGGGAAATCGCCACCTCGCGGACAGGTTCCCGCTTGGCTGAATCGGTGCAGAGGCTCAACCCGCAAGGTAACCCCGTCGGTCAGCCGGTTAATTATTTTTCATTTTCTGCTCCACAGTGCACCGCTGGATTACCCGCGAGTAACACGCAGAAAGACCGTCGAATTGTGACGGCTGCTGTCGTCAATTGCACGGCGAATGGGGTGCGGGGATCGACCAACATACAAAATATCGAAAACTGGGTAGACTTATT
>JBKBTH010000523.1:0-1035 GCA_046290915.1 Sphingorhabdus sp. | reverse complement strand
ATGGACACGCCGTTAATTCGCTGGGCCAAAGAACCGGTCAGTGGCGCGCGTGGGCAGGCCATCGATACTGCGGACATGCTCTTTCGCTTCGGCGACCCATTCCGCAGGGTCGCATTTCGCATGATATTTGGTGAGCGTTTCGCGTTCGCGCTCAAACGCCATGAAAGGCACGCCCCAGCCGCAGCTTCCCTGCACGCTTTCAACCTCAATCAGGAAAATCTGCCTTGTGCCCGGCAAAATATTGAAATGCGCGACCAGTGCTTCCCACTCGGCGTCTTGCGGCAGCACCGCTTGGCCCGACCCGTAAATCCGCAAGATCAACGCTGGCCGGTCAAAGTCACAGAACATGATCGTAATGCGTCCATCCGCCGCCAGATGCGCATGTGTTTCATTGCCTGACCCACCCAGATCAAGATAGGCCACGCGCGATGGTGACAGGACGCGGAAAGAATCATAGCCCTTGGGCGATAGGTTGATCCGCCCGTCAGCCGCCGCAGTGGCAACGAAAAACACCGGCTGCTTGCCGATCATCTCTATCTGCTTTTCGGTCAGTGTTTCGGTAAAATCGGACATTCGCCGGTTCTGACGTAATAACCGGACAAGCGCAACCTAACAGGTCGTGCCGGGTATCGGAATGCCCAACGGTCCCTTGCATTTTTTCTTTGGACGCGGTTCCTCGGCGCGGTCCTGCGCAGCGCCCATGCTGCCCATATCCCCCATTCCGGTCATGAAGCTGCTGAACGCGCGGAAGCGGACTTTTGCGGTCCAATCGATATTCCAAACAACTTTCGGGTCAGCAGGCTTAGGTGGAAAGGCGAAATTCTCCTCAGGGCCAAAGGCATTCATGCCGCCAAACATCATTCCGCCTGCTGCCGCTTTGGCTTCTGCTGGAATCGCGCAATTGGTCTGCGATGGCGGCATCACATTTTTGGCAGCGATCTGGCGCAGCACTTCGGCAGGGGACAGCCAGTCCATACCGACCCCTGAATCGCGGTTATTGGCCGATGTCCACATCACCATATCGCCGCCACTGCC
>JBKBTH010000522.1:0-1039 GCA_046290915.1 Sphingorhabdus sp. | reverse complement strand
AGTATCGGCAGCGGCGAGTGACGTCCGGTTCCCTGCACCCACATCGACGCCAATTCGCCTGACGCATCGTGGCGCAACCGATCAATCCGCTGCTGTCATGGCGTGGCCAACTGGCGGCGGCATAAACGGCATTACCGAAGGTCGTCAGTTGGAAACATTGGCCGCAATCTTCCGCGACCGCTTGTTCGAAAAATTCCGTGCAGAACAGGCCGCAAGCTACAGCCCCGATATGGCGGCCAACTGGCCTGTCGACTTCAACAGCGGCGGCTATCTGATGGCCTATACGCAAGTTAAGCCAGCCGATGTTGATCGCTTTTTTGCCTTTGCTGATGCGGTTGCGGCTGACCTGATCGCCAATCCCGTCAGCGCCGATGAACTCCAGCGCGCAGTGGAGCCAACGAAGCAAGCGATTGAACGCGCCGCATCGGGCAATACATTCTGGCTAAACCAGTTGAAGGGCGCGACATATGACCCCGAACGCTTTGTCGCTTTAGGTAAGCTGTACAGCGACTATAATAGCGTCACGCCCGCCATATTGCAGACTTTGGCAAAGCGTTACTTCGTCAAGGACAAGGCCTGGAAACTGGTCGTTGCCCCGCAGGCAGGTGATGGATCCGTCACCGCTGCGCGCTGATCTCTATTCGGGGAAGCGTTCGAATTCGGGAAGCGTGTGCGCGTGGGCCATCCAATCGATGCGTTCAGCCGTCTGGATATGGCATTGCAGCGGAAATACGGATGGGTCGTCGAGCGTAGCGGATTGGACATCAACGATTCCGGGCAACATATCTTCGTTCCGATACGCGATACCCGTGCCGCATTTCGGGCAGAAGCTGCGCATGGCTGCACCCGACGAATTAAAGTCCGTCAGGTCGCCCTTTAGCAGCTGAAATTCGTCCTCGGCAAAGGCGGCCCAGGTTACCGCAGGCGCGCCAGCGCTTTTGCGGCATCCTTCGCAATGGCACATGGCCACATGCTTAGGCGATCCGCTGACTTCATACCGAACGGCGCCGCACTGGCACCCACCTTGTTGTGACATGTT
>JBKBTH010000521.1:0-1100 GCA_046290915.1 Sphingorhabdus sp. | reverse complement strand
ACCATGCCTCATGACTGCCGCCATGGGTGAGCTGCTGGCGTCCGGCAACATCGCCTGCACACAGGATGTGCGGTATGTTCGTGCGCAGGAAATCGTCATTCTCCAACCGGTCATCGACGATTAGACCCAATTCTTCGAGACCAAAACCTGACACCCGCGGCTTACGACCGACCGCGATTATGATGTCATCATAGGCAATAGTTTCTTCGCCTTGAGGTCCTTCAACAATCAAGGATTTTCCAGATTCAAACCGCACAGCACGGTGAGAAGTGTGAACCATCACACCTTCAGCCTGCAATCGCGCGGTGACCAATGCAGCGGCGTCGGCATCCTCTTTCAGCAGCAACCGCTCCGCCATTTCGACGATAGTAACTTTTGACCCCAGCCGCTGGAACGCCTGCGCCAGCTCGCAGCCAATTGGACCGCCACCCAATATTACCAGACGCTCCGGCGCGCTTGGCCGATTTGCCATGACATCCCACAACGTCTCACTTGTAAGATAGCCGCTTTCCTCCACCCCGGGCAGCGGCGGGATGAATGGTGCAGCACCCGTGGCGATGATGAAGGATTTTGCGGTTAACTGGCGCTCACCATTTATCTCGACGGTCCATGGATCAATGAAACGGGCATAGCCCTTCACGCAATCGACGCCCAGACCCGTAAAGCGTTCCACGCTGTCATGTGGTTCAATCGCGGTGATGACATCGCGGACACGGCGCATGACCGCAGGGAAGTCAACGACTGGCGCGCTGCTGTGGATGCCGAAACGTGCCGAGTCCGCAATCTGATGCGCAACTTTGGCACTTTTGATAAGCGCTTTCGACGGAACACATCCGGTGTTCAGACAATCGCCGCCCATTTCGTGCGCTTCAACCAGCGTCACTTTCGCCTTCACCATTGCCGCGATGTAGGCCGAGACCAGGCCTGCTGACCCTGCGCCAATGACAATAAGGTTGCGGTCAAACCGCTTTGGTTTTTGCCAGCGTTCAGCCACGGCTGCGTTTCACGATGGCTACGATCGCTTTTGCGGCCCACGGGAAAAACGCCAGTGCCACGAACGAGGCAATCAAGGTTGGCGACAATAATCCATCCGTGCTCTC
>JBKBTH010000520.1:0-1116 GCA_046290915.1 Sphingorhabdus sp. | reverse complement strand
GCCCCATATATTGGGGCAAAATGGATACGCGGCAGGGTGGCAACACGGGCATATAGCAATCACGACAGCGCACATGTCGTTTTCCGGCTGGAAAGCTGGAAAGCCCTGTTTAACGGTGCGTTTGTGGCGCAATGGAATGCGCTTTCCCATGACTGCGCTGAACCCAATGCGTTTTGCGAGAGCTGGTTTCTCGCGCCTGCGCTGCGGCAATTTGATGCGCAGGGCCGCGTGCAGATATTTACAATTTGGCAGGGCGGCAAACTTTGCGGCCTGATGCCCGTCGCGGCCAACCCGCATTATGGCCGCTGGTTGATGCCGCATGTGCAAAACTGGCTGCACCATAACGCCTTTCTGGGCACGCCGCTTGTCCGCACGGGGTATGAGGGTGCGTTTTGGCAGGAATTTCTTGCATCGATGGATCGGCAACCGGGTCGTGCGCTCTTTCTGCACCTCAATGGGTTGCCAACCGATGGGCCATTATTAGCGGCGTTGACTCAGGTGACACATGCGCAAGGGCGGCGCTTTGACTGCGTTGAACGCAAATCGCGGGCTTTCCTACAAAGCGACCTATCCCCGCAGGCCTATTTCGAAGAAGCAGTGCGCGCGAAAAAGCGCAAGGAACTGCGCCGTCAGAAAAGTCGGTTGAGCGACGAGGGCGTGCTCACGTTCGTGCGCAGCGATGGCGACGAAGGCCTTGAGGCATGGACTGAGGAATTTCTCGCGCTCGAAAAGCGCGGATGGAAGGGACAGAACGGCTCTGCGCTTGGATGCGCCGATGCGACGCGCAACCTGTTCGTCGAGGCGCTGAAGGGCGCCGCATTTACGGGCAAGCTCGAACGGCTTGAGCTTCGGCTCGATGGCAAGCCACTGGCGATGTTGGTGAATTTCCTGTGTGCACCGGGAAGCTTCTCGTTCAAAACCGCGTTTGATGAGGATTATGCCCGCTTCTCGCCGGGCGTATTGCTGCAGATCGAAAATTTGGCGCTGTTGGAACAGCGCGACATTGACTGGTGTGATAGCTGCGCGGCCGAAGGGCACCCGATGATCGATAGCCTTTGGACCGGTAGGCGGGCTGTGGGCCGCTATTCGGTCGCCATTGGCGGCGCCGGCCGCCGT
>JBKBTH010000519.1:0-1117 GCA_046290915.1 Sphingorhabdus sp. | reverse complement strand
AAGAAGGTCGACGTGTGCGAGTACCCGGACGGACGGCTTGAGATCCAGCACGAGGGTGAGGCCCTGCCCTATCGGATCTTCGACAAGATGCGCCGGGTGAACCAGGCGCCGGTAGTCGACAACAAGCACCTCGACGCTGCCTTGGCGCTCGCCCACGCCATTCAGCAGGTGCAGCCGCACCACGCGAGGCGCAACAACAAGGAACCGGCGCGTACCGCTCAGCCCGGCGGGGTGTTCAAGGCCCCCTCGCCCGTACTACCCGGGCCGAAGCTGGACCGCCGCAAACTCGGCAATCAGCGCCTGAAGCGAGGCCCTCGCCTCTCCAACGACGAACTCGTCGCGCGCGGCCTCGGCGAGTATGTCCGCCAGCAAACAGGATGACCCGGAGCTACGCCTGCCAGCGTCTCAAAAACGATGGTGTTTTGGGGCAGATAGCTTGTTTGAAGGTAGGCGCTAAGCGCGTCGAGCTGCCTAGGCGATTGCCTCTTGCATAGAGAAAGCATTTCGTCTAAGTGCGCCGGCATCCGCCGGACCTAGCGCTTTATGCTAGGTGGCTCGGCCCGGCGCCTATCCCCGGGATAACCTGACAAACCCCGCCGCTTGCTGACCACCTTGGTCGCTGCCGCTTGGGCTTGTTCCCCCGTTAATCTGATCGCTGACACTCGGCCTTTCGCAGCCCTGTGCTGTGCAGCACGCGTGTACGCTCAGCTAAGGTTATTAGCCGATGACGCTTTGCGCGGTACAATCCGACGACCAAGACCGCTTGTTCGATTCCACCCACGTCCATCCGGGGCGTGCCCTTTCCCTTCTCCTCGATCGTATTCTGACGGTCGGCAACTTAGCTTTTGTGGATGGTAGCTCTGGCGAGCTGCTCCACTTCGGTGACCGTTCCGGTCCAGAAGTCATCCTTGGCCTTACCGCGGCAGCGGCCCGCCGGATCGTCGCCAACCCTGATCTCGCACTGGGTGAGACGTTCGTCGATGGCGAGCTGGTGCTAGTCAAAGGCACGCTTGCCGAGTTCTTCGCGCTGGTGTTTCGCAACCAGGCGGCGCTCGAGCTGTCTCAGTCCAATCTTGGCAACGTCGCACTTCGGCTTAAACGCCGGTTTCAACAGACC
>JBKBTH010000518.1:0-1135 GCA_046290915.1 Sphingorhabdus sp. | reverse complement strand
TTGATTTAGGGTCGCGGAACTTGTCGAGTTCACCAAATGATAATTTGCCATCGACATAACGCCCGCGCAGCATCACGCCATCGGCCCGTACATCGCGCAAATTCGCGCCGGAGAAATTCAGCGCAACATCGATTTCGACCAGCCGCGCAGTCAGGTCGGGGCGTTCAGGATTGCCAATTACCAGATCACGAATACGCTGGGTGCGGAACCCGATGGTGTCAATCTTGTAACTTGCCTTGATGCCGCGCTCGGCAAACGCGTTTTGCACAAAGCGGTCCGCAATGCTGTTGCGCTGCGTCCATGTGAACAACAGCAAGACAGCCAACAACACGCCGACCGCGCCGAAAATGCGCCGCTTCCACCGCACACCGCTATATGGTTGCACATCAACATCATCGGTCGGTGTTTCGGTGGCAGTGTCCTGCATGCACCCCAAATGCGGGAAAGGCCGTCCGGTTGCAACGCCATTCGCGCCAAGTGACTTGCTTCGCACCCCAAAATCACAGAAAAGGATGAAATCACAAAAGGATAGAAGTGATGACAGATGGGGCGGACAAGACAGAACATCACGGTGCCGGCCACCGTGCGCGCTTGCGCAAACGTCTGTTGGAGAAAAATGGCGAAAGCCTGCACGACCATGAATTGATCGAATATCTCCTTGCGCTCGCAATCCCGCGCCGCGACACCAAACAAATCGCGAAGGATTTGATCCACCGTTATGGCAGCTTAGCCGCCGTGCTGACCGCCGACGCCGACAGCATCATGCAGGAAAAATGGATGGGCGAAACCAGCGTGGCCGCGCTGAAAATCGTTCAGGTTGCGGCGCTTCGCTTGTTAAGCGAGCCAGTGCGTGAACTCCCCATTTTGTCCTCATGGCAGTCGCTGTTGGATTATCTGCGCGCGGACATGGCGCATCTCACCATTGAGCGCGTCCGCACATTGTATCTCAACAGCAAAAATATGCTGATCCGTGATGAGGTCGCCAGCGAAGGCTCAGTCGATCAAGCCGCCATTTATACCCGCGAAGTCATCCGCCGCGCGATGGACCTTGGCTCCGCCGCCGTGATCCTCGTCCACAATCACCCGAGCGGCGACCCCAAGCCGAGCAGGGCCGATATCGACGTGACCCGGCTGA
>JBKBTH010000517.1:0-1146 GCA_046290915.1 Sphingorhabdus sp. | reverse complement strand
AATAGCGGCAGCTATGTAAATCAATAGCTTGGAGAAGTTGCCGAAAGCATCATTCACCATCAAACCATCAAACGCTGACGAGGCTGTGCCAGAACCAAGAGAGTTGACCGTCAAAGCAGCGGCAGCGGCAAGCGCAGCAACAGCCAAGATGCTGATCAAGCGTCCGGCCTGTTCCATCCAAGCCGCCAACAATAGCAAAACAAGCGCCGAGAAGCTGAGAATGATCTCGGGACGTACCAAGGAGAGAGAAGCGTTAAGTTCCATTATTAATGGCTCCCCTCAGCCACGTCTTTTTTAGGTTCATGAGCAACGCGAAAGCGCGCTGTGGTCGGGTCGACTGCCATCAGCTTGGTGTCGCCAGCTGGAGCCGCCCGTTCAATACGATCGACAATAGTCGCGACATCGCGGCGAATGGGTGCAAGGAACGTTTCGGGATATACGCCCATCCACAACACGACGGCTGCGATAGGTGCAAGCAACCACATTTCGCGGCCGCCGATATCTTGCATCGCTGCGGCATCAGCATTGACCTGTGGTCCGAATGCGATCCGGCGATAGAGATACAGCATGTACCCAGCGCCAAAGATTATGCCTGTCGTCGCAATCAGCGTGGCCCATGTGGAAACTTTGTAAGCACCAGCGAGGCTCAGAAACTCTCCGACAAAGCCGCTCGTTCCGGGCAGTCCGACGCTAGCCATGGTGAACAGCATGAACAGCAATGCATATTTCGGCATATTGACGCTGATGCCACCGTAACGGCTGATCTCGCGTGTGTGCAGACGGTCATAGATAACCCCGACGCAAAGGAACAGGGCCGCCGCTACCAGGCCGTGGCTGAGCATCACGATGATCGCGCCTTCGATACCTTGCTGGTTAAATGTGAACAGCCCGACCGTCACAATCGCCATATGTGCGACCGATGAATAGGCAATCAGCTTCTTCATATCCTGCTGAACCAACGCGACGAGCGATGTGTAGACAACCGCGACCATCGAAAGGCCGAACACCAAAGGAATGAAGTTTGCGCTGGCTTCCGGAAACATCGGTAAGGAGAAACGCAGGAAGCCGTAACCACCCATTTTCAGCAATACACCAGCTAGAATAACCGACCCGGCGGTCGGCGCCTGAACGTGCGCATCGGGAAGC
>JBKBTH010000516.1:0-1162 GCA_046290915.1 Sphingorhabdus sp. | reverse complement strand
GAAACGATTATGCTGCTGTTTCAGCATTTGGGTAATTCGCTGATCTTTCCCAAAATCTCTGCGTCAGCGTTACGTGGGGCCGACTTACGCCGCTCGATCGGACCAATGCGTATGGTGATCCTGCTGGTTATCGCAACGGCTTTGGCCTTTGGCGTATCCGTGGCTGACCAGTTTATATTCATGGTCTACGACGCGCGCTATCATGCGGCCGGATTTTTCCTGACAGTGTTGTTGTTCAGCACATGGTTTTCGACCCTCGCAACAATATCGGATGCGATGATGATGGGGGTTGGAAAGCCTTCAAGTGTTGCGTTAAGCAACGGTGTAAAGCTTGCCGTAATCGCTGCATTGCTGCCCTTCATTCTCACAAATTTCGGCATTCACGCGGCGCTTGTGGTTTTTGTGCTGGCTGAAACGGTACGTTATGGGATGTTGATGTGGCAGACACGTAACCAAGGCTTGGGTTTTGCGCGGCAGGATATTCTCGCCACGATGTGTTTTGTTATTCTTGCGTTTGTATTTCGCGAAATTTCAATGTGGGCCGGGCTAACAGGTGGCATTGATGCCTGGATAGCGCAGGCAAGCATGTCCTATGTCTGAAACAGCATCCCCGGTCGGGCTGGTCGCGATTGGTCGCAACGAAGGCGACAGATTGAAGCGCTGTTTGCTGTCGGTTCCTGCGCACATTCCTGTCGTATATGTCGACAGCGCATCGACAGACGACAGCGTTGCCTTTGCGCGCAACACGCATGCAACTGTCGTTGAACTGGACATGGATAAGCCGTTTTCCGCAGCACGCGCGCGCAATGAAGGCTTCGCAAGTCTACGGCAGCAGCATCCAGATATTGCCTTTGTCCAATTTGTGGATGGCGACTGTGAATTGGAAAAGGGTTGGATTGACAGCGCCGAAGCTTTCCTTCGAATGCACCCTTCCATTGCAGCTGTTTGTGGACGCAGGCGTGAACGTCACCCAACTGCCAGTTTTTACAATAAAATGTGCGATGATGAATGGGACACACCCATAGGGCAGGCAGACGCGTGCGGTGGTGATGCCTGCGGGGGCGGGGCTGGCGTCAGGGTCGCGAGACGCGACGGTGACGCTGTGCCCGCGCGAGGCGGCCTCGCGGGCGAGCGCAGCGCCCGCCATGCCCGTGCCGCCCAG
>JBKBTH010000515.1:0-1169 GCA_046290915.1 Sphingorhabdus sp. | reverse complement strand
TGACGACACGCCGATGTCGAGAACAACGCCATCGACCGACATTATGTCGTCCGCCATCAGCACGTCGTCCATGATAGAAAAGCAGGCCGAGTATAAGCGCAAAGCGCCTCCACTGCGGCCTGCAAGGTCGGCACCTTCTGATAGTGCATCAGGATCGCGGTCGAACGCGTAAACGCGTGCGCCACCAGCCAGTATCGCCTGGCTGTATCCACCTGCACCGAAAGTGCCATCCACGATCTCAGCACCAGGGGTGATGGGCAGAGAGTGAATCACTTCATCCAGTAGGACTGGAATATGGGGGGGCTGCGCGCTCATTTGTCGCGCTTGCCTTGGGACAGCCAATAATTAAGCTCGTCCTTGACGGGGTTGAACGCCGCTGGCGCTTCCTTCAGGAAGACGTCAGGGTTCCACAGCATGAAGTGCGTGGTTGCGCCGAAGAAAAATGCACGGTCGTCAATGCGGCCAAAATGCTTGAGCATCGGCGAGAGAACGAAACGGCCACTGGCTTCAAAAGCAGTTTCAAAAATCGAGGATGCCGAAACGCCAGCGAGTTCGCGGTCAAATTCTGTGCCGCGGTTCACAGCGCTTTGCCATTGCGCTTCGATATCCGCGCGCAGCTTAAGGCGCTCAGAGCTGCCAAAACCAATGAGACAAGGAAGGCTGCTGTGACGCGAAATGCAAACGCTGTTGCTACCGCTGGATTGCAGAACGCTGTCGCGGATTTCGGCGGGTATGGTCGTGCGGCCTTTGGCGTCGACACCCGACACCCCCGAACCTGCATAGACCACCAACGCTGACACAGGCCGAAACACCCCCCTGAAAAAGGGCGCAGATTACCGACCATGGCGAAACACTTCGCCATGCGGACGCCGTAACGACCGATATCATCAGGAATCCACCCCTTGGATAACTATGCATAGCAAGGGATATCGTGGATGAAAAGAGGGATTTTATGGGAATATTTGGGTAATTAACTTCAGTGGACTGTTATTACGCTATAAATTTATTCCTCATTCAAAAATACTGCGCGCCATAGACGTAATTTCTCATGGCATATTTTCGGTAAAACACAGGTTTTGGGGCAGTTTTAAGTTGTCCGTCCATTTCTATCCTGAATTTCCCACAAAATCCCCCGATTTGGAGTCGTTCTTGTTCAACCCCGACAACAA
>JBKBTH010000514.1:0-1171 GCA_046290915.1 Sphingorhabdus sp. | reverse complement strand
CCCCGTCCTCGTCATCGACGACGCGGCGACCGCCAAGCCCCTCGCCGAGGCGCTGGTCGCAGGTGGTCTGAGAGTGCTCGAAGTCACGCTGCGCACGCCTGCTGCGCTCGAAGCGATCCGGGAGATGAAGAAGGTGCCGGGCGCGATTGTGGGTGCAGGCACCATCGTTGACGTGCCAGGTCTCGACAGCGCCATCGCTGCGGGCGCCGAGTTTATCGTCTCACCGGGGCTTACCGACAATCTGGGCAAAGCGGCCATCGCGAAGAATATTCCGTTCCTTCCCGGGGTCGCAAGCGCAGGTGATATCATGCGCGGACTTGATCTGGGCCTCACACATTTCAAGTTCTTCCCGGCTGAGGCAAATGGCGGTCTGCCTGCGCTGAAATCGCTCATTGGCCCGTTTGGTCAGTGCAAATTTTGCCCGACGGGCGGCATTAAACAGGAGACTGCAGCAGATTGGCTCGCGGTTCCTGAAATTTTATGTGTTGGTGGAAGCTGGCTTGTTGGTAAAGGCGTTCCTGATGTTGCCGTGATAGAATCTGCAGCGCGGGCAGCATCGGCATTACGGAACTAACGGAGACGCAAGGCACATGGCCGAAGAAATTGAATGGTGGGACTTTGACGCAGCCGAAGATTTGATCGACGCTGTTGTCGGCGACGTCAGCTTCATCATCGAAAGTGCACTTGATGCCCGTGGTCAGGCGCTTGTCGCTTTTCCCGGCGGTTCAACACCAAAGCCGATTTTGGAAAAGCTTGCACAAGCCAATATTCGCTGGAAAAATGTTACGATTATCCCGACCGATGACCGGTTGGTTCCCGTTGATAACGCGCTTTCGAATGTCGCCATGATTGCGAAGATATTCATCCCGAAGGGCGCACGCGTTTTGCCAATCACCAGCGATGCTGCGGATTATAAGCTGGCTGGAAGTGCTGCAAATGCACGGCTTGCAGACCTGCACTGGCCGCCGGATCTTGTATGGCTTGGCATGGGCACAGATGGCCACACTGCGTCGATTTTCCCCGGACCTGACTTGGACACAGCGCTTGACGGTGGCAAAGAACTGCGTGCCGTTGGCGTTGCGCCAGACCCGCTCCCGCCCGAAGCGCCGGTTAACCGCGTTACGTTGACAGGATCTGCAATCGGCACCGCGCGTACGGCGATCCTGGTTAT
>JBKBTH010000513.1:0-1176 GCA_046290915.1 Sphingorhabdus sp. | reverse complement strand
ACTCAGGATGCAGCTTTGCGGTGAAGGGCGCGTCGCCCAAAATCCATTGCGCAATAGCCTCTTCTGCCTGCGCGACGGCAAAGGCCACAAACTCTGTGCTTGCAGGCTTGTTGTCATTTGGCCGCGTGCTGGTTGGTACTGCGATATATCCAAAGCTTTTGTCCTTGGTCTTCGCAAGGCTCCAATATTCAAACTTGGTCGCCAAACCCGCAACACCTTTGAGCGCCATTTGCTCTGCCATATAGCCGATAAGGCCAAGCTGAAGGGCAAAGCCCGCATTCACCTGTTTGGTCGATGGTGGCATGCCGGTTTTGTAGTCGACAATAACAAGACTTCCGTCCGCAAGCCTGTCAATCCGGTCCACGCGCCCATTTATGGTGATGCCCATGATGTCGACCTTGCCAGGTTGTTCGGCCACGGCGACCACCCGTCCATGGTCATCCATTTGCCGTTTGGTCTCTTCAGCAACCCAGCGCAGACCGGCGGCAATGCGTGGTTGCCATAATGCGCGTAATAGCGGGTCCGTGGCCTCTTGCGCAAGCAAGCCATCGACACGCTCCACCAGCTTATCCACCGCACAATTATCTTGTTTGAACCACTGCTCCAACAAATCATGCACCAACGATCCGCGCCACGCGAAGCTCGGTTCCGCATCGACTTTTTCAAGAACACGAAATCCAAGAATGCGCTTTGCGTAGAATGAATAGGGATCAGACTTAAGCTGGTCAAAATCAGTGACTGACAGGCTAACCAGGCGTTGCTGGGCCGAAGGGCGCGGCAATGGCCGGCTTTCAAAGGGAACCTTATTGGCAGGTTCATCCAACTGCGCGGCCAACGCCAGAGACTGTTGGTCTTGCTCCAGCTTGTCCGCCGTGAGCGCCTTTATCCGCAGCAAAAAACGTGACGCAACAGTTGGTCCGCCACGGTCACGCCGCGCGCGTGTTAGCAGCACTTCGCGACCACCCAAGGCGGTCGCGAGATCATGTGCCGACAGTCCGATATTCCGGTCCAAGGTTGGCAGTTTCAAATACCGCCGGATGGCAGGCGCCAGCCAAGGATCAGGCTGGGCAATTTGCGGCCACGTTCCCTCATTCAATCCCGAACAGATGATGAGGTCCGATTGCTGCAATCTTGCTTCCAGCAGACCGTAAATAGCCACACGTGGATGCCCGCCAT
>JBKBTH010000512.1:0-1180 GCA_046290915.1 Sphingorhabdus sp. | reverse complement strand
GCGCGAAGATGCACTGAGTGGCGCGCTGGCGGACGTTCTTGTTTAGCATGCACGGTGAAACTGCTCTTGAACGAAGGTTTTGGAGGTTTTGGTTGGCTGGCATATTGTTGTTGGCCATACAAATCGTACTGAACGTCTGGCTTATGAATGACGTTTCGCCCTTGGGTGTCAGCGATCACCAAGCCGCGGGTTTTGCCGCAAAGGTGAATGCCATCCACGCGGGATGGAGAGCCTCAGGCATGATGGAACTTGCCATTTTTAGCATGATTTTGGATTGCTTGTTTATAGGCGTCTACAGTTGGGGAGCTTTTGCCGGCGGGCGAATGTTTGCGTCATCGCACGGCGCATTATTGTCACGCCTTGGAAAACTTATTGTGATTGCCGCAGTCGCTTTCTGTGCCGCTGATTACACCGAGACGATCAGCCAGCTTGTTCAGGCCATTGGCGGGCAGGGCAGTGATAATCTCGCGCATATTGCCGCGACCGTGCGACCAGTAAAAACGGTCCTGTTCCTCGTGACGTTTTTTGGTCTGCTGATGGCTTTATACATTCGACGAACAACGCGCCGGGCGGCTTGACGCCGCGGCACGAAAGTTTCACCATCGGGTTATATTGTTTTTCAGGAACCCTTTATGAAAAATCTCGTATCTGTTGCCGCACTGGCATTTGCATCCCTTTCCATTCCCACCGTTGCCATGGCGCAAGAGTCGACTGCTGCGTCATCTGCGCCAACGGTGGCTGAGGCAGACGCGTTTGTTGCTGCGGCGGAAAAGGACCTCTTCGATTTTTCCATTGAGGGCGCGCGCGTCGCATGGATCAACTCAACCTACATCACGGACGATACCGATGCGCTTGCTGCGCGCTATGGCGAGATCGGGACCGAAAAATCGGTCCGCTACGCATTGGATGCTGCGAAGTATCAGGCGCTTCCGGGCCTGTCATACGACACGAAGCGCAAGCTTGATATCTTACGCGGTGGAATAGTGCTTCCCGCGCCGACGATATCAGGCGCGGCGGCTGAACTTGCCACCATCACCACGAAACTGCAGTCCGCATATGGCAAAGGACGCGGCACGCTTAATGGCAAGGAAATCAACGGTTCCGATATTGAGGCTGCGATGGGATCAAGTCGCAACCCAGAAGAGCTGAAAGAGATGTGGGTGAGCTGGCATGACAATGT
>JBKBTH010000511.1:0-1183 GCA_046290915.1 Sphingorhabdus sp. | reverse complement strand
GTCTCCGGAAAATCCGCTGGACGAACGGCAACACCAATTTTTGCGCCAAGACTGGCGATTTGCGGATCAGGACGGTAGGGGGATGGGGACGGTTTCATATTCATCTAACGCATCTGGGCGGTGCATCGGGGAAAGGCAAGTATGGCGGCAGTCCGCATATTGCATTTGCATAGCAGCTTTAACTTTGGCGGTCAGGAATCGCGCACGGTGCGCCTGATGAACCATTTTGGCGATCAGGCCGAACATACATTGCTGTCGGCTGTCAGCGATGCCTTTGGCGCTGCAGACGCTATTGACCGGCGCGTGAAGGTCAATTTCCCGAAGGAAGCAGCGCCCTCGCTTGCCGGAAGACCTGGCATGGGCCGTTATCGCCGCTTGGCCGTGTATATGAAGAAATTTCATCTCGTCCTCAGTTACAATTGGGGGGCGATGGACGGCGTCATGGCGCACACATTGTTCACGCGCAGCATGAACTTACCGCCCCTGATTCATCATGAGGACGGGTTTAACCATGATGAGATTGACCGGTTAAAATGGCACCGTAACTGGTACCGCACGATTGCGCTGCAACGGTCCAACGCGCTGGTGGTGCCATCCAAAACTCTTGAGCACATTGCGCGTACTGTCTGGCATCAGCCGCTGGAGAAAATCGCGCGCTTTCCCAATGGCATTGATACCGACCATTATAACCGCCGACCGCAACGCGGGGCATTTCCGGGCTTTCAAAAACGTGATGGAGAAATTGTCGTTGGTACGATTGCCGGGCTTCGGGCGGTCAAAAACTTGCCGCGGCTTGTGCGTGCAGTTTCGGCGGCTGGTCCCAATGTCCGGCTTGCTATTGTCGGCGAAGGCCCTGCTCGCGACACGATTATGGCAGAGGCTACGCGGCTTGGCATCGCCGACCGCGTGATGATGCCCGGTTTCTTGCGTGACCCGGCACGTTATATCCGCCTTTTCGACATTTTTGCACTCTCGTCAGATAGCGAACAATATCCGATCTCGCTGGTTGAAGCGATGACCAGCGCGCTTCCCATTGTGTCCACTGATGTGGGCGATGTCCGCAATATTGTCTCGCGAGAAAACCGTCCATTTGTGGTTCCCCGCAGTGACGAGGATGCTTTGGCTTCTGCTATCAATAACTTGGCGACGGACGCGGCCCTCAGGGAAACTTTGGGTGCCGCAA
>JBKBTH010000510.1:0-1186 GCA_046290915.1 Sphingorhabdus sp. | reverse complement strand
ATCTTTTATTCGCCAAACGCCTCTATCGCCTGCACACCAAGTCGCGCATCACCGCTGACCGAATAGGAAATGAGCGCCTGGATTCTGGTGTCGCCAATATATTGCAACTGCTCCCAATATGCAGTGTCCATGAACGTCTCATGTGCATCAAGCTTCACCGTATCCCATCCGATCTGCCATATCCGGTTAAGTGTGGGATCGTCGCTTTCAAACCGCGCGCGCGTTTCGAACGGATAGCCTGTGGCGTAACGGTTGAATTTTTCCAGCCGCAGTGGCTCCGTAACAGTCTTCACACGCACCTCGACATACCGCCAGGCCCGCCACCAGAAAGGTTGAAACACACTGTCGTTCGTTCCATCGGCGCGGAATGTATCGGTCAGTCCGAGCACTTGCCCGCCCGTCACCTGCGCACGGTCTGCCAGGTAGTTCTTGTCTGGACCATATAGCGCCTCACTATAAGTCAGTGTGATTTCCGCCCCGCGTCCGCCGCTGACCACGAGTGAAGGATAAGCGGCTTGCAAAGCTCCGGCATCAAACAATAACGTCGCAGTCGTGTTAGCGGGAATGGTTGTCTGCGTTTGTGGAAAGCGCGACGCACCTATCCCATCTGAGCGCACCAATTTGCCCGCAGGAACCGGTTGGTAGCGCATCGGTGGCAAGCGATCTTTGACAAGCGTCCACGGTGCCGCTTGGCCTGCACTCACCGCGGCGACGGCGGCAGCCCAGTCCGGTGCGTTAGTAACTAGGGACAACCAACCATTCCGCTTAGTATTGGCGTCATGCGTTTCGGCTGGGGACGCGGCGTAGTATTTGCCGGGTCCAACCGCTTTGGCCAGTTGTGAAGGGCCAGATGCAACCGATCGCGAAGCATCGATGCGCACACTCCACGCCGGGCCGGTGTTAATTAAATCACCGAACACCGCATCAGTGGCCGTCAGATAAAACCCAGTCTTAGCGGAAATCTGCGCCAAGCCGGAAGCAGCGCCATCACTCCATATTTGCGTGGCGATTACGTTCCTGCCCGATCGCAAAAACGGTGCGATGTCGATTTCGCGGTAGCGCCAATGGCCCAGATCTCCCCGAGAAGGTCCGGCATCGATCCGCTGACCGTTGATGTAAAGGATATAGCGACTGTCTGCGCTTACTTGCACAAGAAGGCGCTTTGGCACCTGCTTAAAAAAAACCT
>JBKBTH010000509.1:0-1195 GCA_046290915.1 Sphingorhabdus sp. | reverse complement strand
ATTGCAAACGACGTATATCCATTAAACCACAATTTTGGGCCCGCGCGGGCATCTGGTCATAAGCCGTCGACGCGCACCACATATGATTATTGGGGGAAATCTGTTAGTGTGCAGATGGGCGTAGCACCGCAAACGGCGGGCAAAAGCTTCACCATCGAAGCCACACTTGGAAATGATGCCAGCACCGCCAATGGCGTAATCGCCGCGGTTGGCAGTCGTTTCGCGGGATGGTCGCTAAGGCTTGATGACGGGATTCCTGTCTTCACCTATGCAGCATCAACCTATCCTGACGATATTGTTACCGTGGCCGCATCGCGCGCGCTCAAGGGCAATAAGTTGACTGTCAAATATGAAACCGCAGGGCCACGCAAAGGTGCAAAGGTCACAATTTATGATGCGGAAGGCATGGTGGCATCCGGCGAAATTAAAAGCACCTTCCTGATTCCAGCAGGGCTTGGTGAAACATTAGATATCGGCCGAGACACAGGTGTCGCGGTGACACATTATCGACAACCTCTGGGCAGCTATTCCGGAGAGATTGCTCATGTACGGATTATCCTTGGAGCAACAAAAAGCCATGGAGGGCATTGATGGGCACGTTTACAAATAAAACGGTTTTGGTAACTGGCGGAGCCGCCGGGCTAGGCCGCGCTTATGCGTTGAAATTTGGCGGAGACGGCGCGCATCTGATCCTTGCCGACATCAACGCAGGCGGCATGGAAGAAACCAAGGCTCTGGTCGAAGGCGTTGGCGGATCGGCGGAATGCCATCTGTGCGACATGAGCGACGAGGCGCAAATTCATGCGCTGGGTGCTGCAGTGCTTGATGCCCATGAAAAGCTCGATGTCTTGATTAACAATGCCGGGCTGCACATGGGCGAAATCGCGCGCGGTTTCTTTGGCCTCGGCCAAGCCAAATGGCAGCATTACTTCGCGGTCAACACCATAGGGCCATTGTTGCTGGCGGAGGCGCTTCGCCCTGCGCTGGCCAAAGCCAAAGGATTGATCATCAATAAATCGTCGATGGCTAGCTATCAGCCGCAAACAGCATATGGAGTTACGAAAGCTGCGCTCAATGTTTTTACCCACGCCATGGCCAACCAGTTCAGCGCTGACGAAATCCGATGTGTTGCCATTGCGCCAGGACTGATGGAAACGCCGGCGGCGCAGGACGGCGTAGAGGCTGCGAATTGGGA
>JBKBTH010000508.1:0-1196 GCA_046290915.1 Sphingorhabdus sp. | reverse complement strand
GCACATTTTGGGTGCATAAGCTTATTGGGGCGACGTGCCCTCCTGCACAACCATATCAGGTTCAGGCAGACCTTTGAGGACTTCCTCCAACGGAATGGCTGGCGGCGGTACATAGCCAAAGCCCATACCGACGCCCTTCATGTAAATTTTACACATATTGTCGCCGCGTAGGCATGCGGCTGCTCTTTTGCTCGAGATGGCTTCTCCCGTCCGGATGCGGTCTTCATCGGGCGCACCACGGTCTCGAAAGACACGCTGGCTTTTGTTGTCGGGATTCTCGCCGCACACGACAATGTCGTCATTTTGCGGATATTTCACGCAACCTTCTTCGTCGACAGCCACCAACTTGCGCGCGCGTTCGATGCTCCCCGCAATGGCATCTTCATGACTAAAAGTTTGCGCGACTGCGGACGCCGCCAACACGGGCATCAGGAAAAGTGCGACAAGTAATCTCGACATTGGGCGCGACCTTCCCTATCGGAACCTAACTCCCAAAATGCCGTTCCATTTGGGGTGTGGACTTCGCACCCTGACTTTCAAATAGCTAGGAAAATACGATGACTGCAGCAAGCCAAATCCTCGACCGCGTGCTCGTCTTGGAAATGGTCCGCGTGACCGAAGCCGCGGCGATTGCCGCAGCCAAGCTCATCGGACGTGGCGACGAAAAGGCAGCAGATGCCGCCGCAGTCGAGGCAATGCGCGCTGCGCTCAACGAATTATATATGGATGGCACGGTAGTCATCGGCGAAGGCGAGCGCGACGAAGCGCCCATGCTGTTCATCGGCGAGAAGGTTGGCTCCGCCATCGGCAAGGGGCCAAAAATCGATATCGCGCTCGATCCGCTTGAGGGCACCACGATCACGGCGAAAGCCGGACCCAATGCGCTTGCCGTGCTGGCAGTTGCCGAAGAGGGCAATCTGTTGAACGCGCCTGATGTTTATATGGACAAGATCGCTGTCGGCCCGGGTTACTCGCCCAACATCGTCAACCTCGACAAAACGGTTGCTGAAAATGTGACCGCAGTTGCCAAGGAAAAGGGTGTAGCGCCGGGCGAACTCATCGTTTGCGTACTCGACCGCCCACGTCATGAAAAGCTGATCGCCGAGCTGCGGGCGCTTGGTTGTGGCGTGATGCTGATCCCCGATGGCGACGTTGCGGGTGTTATCGCAACAACCAATCCCGATACCACCGTCGAC
>JBKBTH010000507.1:0-1198 GCA_046290915.1 Sphingorhabdus sp. | reverse complement strand
TGGGCGCGACGGCCGTGGGCACGAGAGCAGCGCCTTCGGTCTTGAACAATTTGGCCGTCTCATCGTCGATGAAGCTGCCATGCTCGATGGAATCTACGCCAGCGCGCAATGCGGCATCAATGCCTTCCTTGCCATGGGCGTGGGCGGTAACCTTGCGGCCAAAGCTATGGGCGGTGTCGACGATGGACTTCATTTCGGCGTCTGTCATTTGCTTGCCAAGCCCGCCAGCGACATTGGAGCGGACACCGCCGGTTGCGGCGAATTTGACGACTTCGGCGCCGAGCGAAATTTGCGCGCGCACGGCGCTGGCGCATTCGTCAGGCCCGTCACATAAATTGTTGCGTTCGGCCAACACTGCCTTGGTGTAGGCGCGGTTTAGGCCGTTCACGCCGCCATGCCCGCCCGTCACCGATACCATGGTGCCCGCTGGAATTATCGTCGGGCCTGATATGACGCCGTTGTTGATCGCATCGCGTAGGCTAGTGGTGGTCCGGCCATCGCCGCCAAGATCACGCACGGTGGTAAACCCTGCCTCCAATGTGCGGCGCGCATTGCTTTGCGCGATGACAAAGACGTCTTCGACATCGCGCTGGGCACTTTCAAGGCGACTACGCAGCAGATTGTCGTCACTCGAAATGTGGACATGCATGTCGATCAGCCCGGGCAACACAAATTGTGTTTTCAGATCAATGACGCCTGCATTGGCCTCTGCCGCGACAAAGCCGTCGCGAATTTCAGCGATCTTGCCGCCGCGCACGATGATGGTTGAAGCGCCACGCGGAGCTTTGCCTGGCTGATCAAGCAACTGGCCTGCGTGGATATAGGTCGTGTCGACCGTTTGTGCTGCCAGCGGTGTTCCGGCCAGCAACAAGGCTACCGACAATATTGCACGTTTCATAAATGCTCCCCTCTTTATGCCTCTGCCGTCGACGGTTACCCGTGCGATTTGTTTTTCGCTACGCTTTCTTTCATCTGTTCTAATTGCTCAGGCGTGGCTTCGGTCTGGTAATTTGCCTTCCATTCGGCGGCGGACATGCCGTGGATGAGCGTGCGTGCTTCGTCCTTGGTCAAGGTGCCGTCAGCCTCCATCACCCAATCCGCGAGGCAATTGCGGCAAAATCCGGCGAGGCCCATGAGGTCGATATTTTGCGCATCATGCCGGTGCTGCAAATGCGCGACGAGGCGGCGAAATGCGGCT
>JBKBTH010000506.1:0-1209 GCA_046290915.1 Sphingorhabdus sp. | reverse complement strand
GCTTCAGGAATTTATAAGGTCCACGCTTCACACGCGGGAAATGCGGCGCGCTGATGATACGCGTGGTCCACCAACGCCCAATGCTTGCTAAAGTCCAGAAGCGGAAGGTCTGGCTGGCGATGAAAACGTTGAGCAGCAGCATGTCGGGCGCGGGCGTCGGTGCTGCAAACAAAGCGATTGCGGCCAACCAGCCACCATGGAGGACGATGAACAAGGGATAATGGCTCGCCCCATGCTCGCGGCCACCTTCGGCCAGCAAGCGGCGGGTGTTGGCGTTGGCATAAGCAAGTTCAGCAAGCCGCTGAAAGATAACATAAGCAAAGACAACAAGCGCCCAGATTGGCCAATCGAACAACGTCATGGCTTGATAAGCCCCATCGCGCCGACAAAGCCCGGTCCAAGTGCCGTCAACAATATGGGCTTCTGTATCGGCCCTGCGCCGAGCAAAGCTTCCAACACAAAAAGCACTGTCGGCGAGCTCATATTGCCATACTCGCGCAAAATGGCGCGTGTCGCGGCCAAATCATGCTTTAGATAATCGGAAAGCGCGTCGACCACGCGGCCACCACCGGGGTGGCAGGCAGGCTCAGCCAACTCGGCTTTGCTTAGGCCTTGCTTTGCGATAAAATCATCGCAGACGGGCGCGAAATGGCTGTTCACGAAAACTGGGATATCACGCGCCAACACCAGATCAAAGCGGCCCCGGCCCTGCGCCAATGACGGCGGCAGCACAGCCATCGGCAAACAAAGCGAGCGCTACCATGTCCTTTTTGTCCATACGCGCATGGTCGTAGGCGAGGCTGCAAAGCTCAAGGCTTACCAGCAAGACAGGTTTTTCGGGGCACGCATGGAATAGGTCCGCTGCAACACCAAGGCCAATGACCCCGCCAGCACAGCCATAGCCGAACAGAGGCACGCAGCGTGTGTCTGGCGCAAAGCCCATGATCTTGATCATTCGACTTGGTAGGCTTGGTGTCATGGTCCCTGTGGTCGAAACAAATACAATTTGTCCGATTTCGGAGGCTGTTACACCAGCCCGTGCAAGCGCCTGCGTAGCCGCCGTTTCAAACATCTGTGCGGCAGCGACTTCATAAACCTGCGCGCGACTGGCCCAGCTTCTGGGACTAAAATAATATTGGGGCGGCATAGCGATATAGCGTTGCGATATTCCGGTGTTACCCAATATTTCGGCCATGCGTGGCGGCAGTG
>JBKBTH010000050.1:0-9417 GCA_046290915.1 Sphingorhabdus sp. | reverse complement strand
ACAGGTGGCTGCCATGATCGTAAGATATCTCATGGATCGAGTTTCTAACAACCGTTTCCACTTCCGTCACGTTGAACTTGTTTCACTCGCGGTTACGCAACAATCGCGTCAATCGCTGTGGTCACATCCTCAATCGACGCCATGCCATCAACCCGGTTCACAAGGCCGCGGGCATCATAAAGTGGCAAAATTGGCTCGGTCTTCGCGCGATACTCAGCCATGCGTGTACGCACGGTTTCTTCGTTATCGTCGGGGCGGCGTTTAAATTCATGCGAGCCGCACTTGTCGCAAGTGCCAGCAACCGCAGGCTGCTTGAAAACGTCGTGATAGCCATCACCGCAATGCGCGCAGGTATAGCGGCCAACAACGCGTTCAACCAAAGCGTCCTCGTCAACGACCAGTTCGATTACGTGATGAAGTGTCCGTTCGCGCGCCGACAGCAGGCCGTCGAGAAGTGCAACTTGCGGAGCTGTGCGTGGGTAGCCGTCGAAAATCAGGCCCTTGTCCGCAGGGATCGCATCCATATGCTCGCCAAGGATTTCGGCCATCAATTCGTCTGGGAAAAGCTTCCCGGCCTTCATGATTTCATCAGCCATTTTACCGACTTCAGTGCCAGCCTTAACGGCAGCGCGCAGGATGTCACCTGTCGACAGCTGAACCATGCCGTATTTCTCGACGAGAAATGCGGCCTGTGTGCCTTTGCCTGCGCCCGGAGGGCCCAAAAGGATGATATTCATGAAACGTGTCCCCGATTCGTTTCGATGTCGCACCCTTTAGCGGGCGCGTCCACCCTTCAACTTGGCCTTCTTCAGCAGGTCACCATATTGGTGGGCCAACAGATGGCTCTGGATCTGTGAAATCGTATCGATGGTGACATTCACCAAAATGAGCAGACTGGTTCCGCCAATGGCGAAGAACTGCTGCTGCCCGGTCTGCGCCATGACATAATCAGGCAACAAGCAAACGAGCGTGAGATATGCAGCACCAAGCACCGTGATTCGGGTCAAAACATAGTCGAGATAAGACTCGGTGTTCTTGCCGGGACGTATACCCGGAATGAAGCCGCCGGCTTTCTTGAGATTCTCGGATGTTTCTTCCGGATTGAACACGACTGCGGTGTAAAAGAAGCAGAAGAAGATGATGCCAAGACCATAGAGCGCCAGATACACAGGCTGACCATGGGCAAGATACTGGTTCAGCGTAATGACAAAATCACCCATTGCGCTTTCGCCAGCAACTTTGTTTCCGCCCAACTGTGTGATGGTGATCGGCAACAACAACAACGACGATGCAAAAATCGGTGGAATGACGCCTGCGGTATTGATCTTCAATGGCAGATGGCTGCGGTCAGCCTGCATCATGCCGCGCTGCGTGGCGCGCTTCGGATACTGAATGAGTACCCGGCGCTGGCCGCGTTCCATGAAGCAGATCAGCAAAGTGAGACCAACAAACATCAGGAGGAAACCGACAATCAGAAACCCGCTGATGGATCCTGTCCGTCCACCCTCAAGCAACTGCGCGAACAAACGCGGCATTTGCGCGACAATACCGGCCATAATGATCAGCGAGATACCGTTACCGATACCGCGCGATGTAATCTGCTCACCCAGCCACATGAGGAACATCGTTCCACCGATGAGGCTGATCGTCGCAACGACGCGGAACATCAGGCCGGGCTCGACGACGGCACTAATTCCGTTCGCCGCAGCGAGGCTTTCGAGCCCTGCTGCGAGGAAATATCCCTGCACCGCAGTCAGGAAGACTGTGCCATAGCGGGTATATTGGTTAAGCTTCTTGCGTCCGCTTTCGCCCTCTTTCTTGATGGCAGCTAGCGTTGGCGACAGCGATGCAGCGAGCTGAACCACGATCGACGCGGTAATATAAGGCATTACGCCAAGCGCGATGAGGCTCATGCGCTCGAGGCTGCCGCCAGAGAAGGTATTGAAAATGTCGAGAACACCGCCAGCGGCGTTGTTCGCATAAAGGGCTGCCTGTGCAATCGGATCAACGCCTGGCAGCGGCACAAAGCTCAACAACCGGAATATAATCAGAGCGCCTATGGTGAACCAGATACGGTTCTTAAGCTCTGTTGCCTGCCCGAACTTCGATAAATTGAGGTTCGAGGCCATTTGGTCGGCCCGAGATGCCATGTTATACGTTCCTTGGTTTCGGATTGGTTCCGCATACACGGGCTGCGTGTAATGGAATAACCCCAAAAATTTTGCCTGACCTCATCTGGATACCCCCCAGAAATGTCAAACCCCGCCAGCCCATATCGGGAAGCGGGGCTGGCATGACAAGAGCGAAGTCGTCGCCCTCGCCTTATTTATTGGCCGCGGCTTCTTTAGCAGCGTTCTTGACAGAAGATTTCTTTGCAGCGGCCTTTTCCGATGCAGAAACCTTCACAAGAACCTCAACCTTACCACCGGCCTTTTCAACTGCTTCAACGGCTGCCTTTGAGGCACCAGCGACAGAGAAGCTTACCTTGGAGGTCAATTCACCCTTGGCCAGCAGACGAACGCCGTCTTTACCACCACGTGCAAGGCCAGCGGCCTTCAACACAGCGTGATCAACAACAGCGTTGATGTCGATCTTCTTGGCATCGATAAACTTCTGGATCATGCCCAGGTTTACTTCTGCGTGATCCTTGGCGAAGATATTGTTGAAGCCGCGCTTTGGAATACGCATGTGAAGTGGCATCTGGCCGCCTTCAAATCCGTTGATCGAAACACCCGAACGGCTGGTCTGACCCTTTTGGCCGCGACCTGAGGTCTTGCCCTTGCCCGAACCAATACCACGGCCAACGCGCATACGGCGATGGCGGGCGCCTTCGTTGTCTTTAATGTCATTCAATTTCATGTCGTGCACTCGCTTTCGCTTTAATTCGCGCTGATGTTATTAGTCCTGAATTTGGACCATGTGACGAACTGTGCGGATCATCCCGCGCACTTCGGCTGTGTCTTCGATTTCGACAACACGGTTCATCTTGTCAAGGCCAAGGCCCTTCAAAGTTGCGCGTTGTGAGGCTGGACGGCGGATCGGCGAACCGGTCTGCTTCAGTTTAATCTTCGCCATATCGATTACTCCGCAATAGCTTCTGCGTCGGCTTCAGCAGTTTTGCTGCCACCGCGACCAAGAAGGTCGGCGATTTTCTTGCCGCGACGCTGCGCTACCGACTTGGGGCTTGTCTGTTCAGACAGCGCCGCGAAGGTAGCACGGATCATGTTATAAGGGTTAGACGTACCGACCGACTTGGTCACAACGTCAGCAACGCCAAGGCTTTCGAAGACAGCACGCATTGGGCCACCTGCGATGATACCGGTACCGGCTGGTGCCGAACGCAACGTCACCTTGCCAGCACCGAAATGACCCTTGCCATCGTGATGCAACGTACGACCATCTTTCAGGGCAACGCGGATCATCGACTTCTTCGCAGCTGCAGTAGCCTTGTTGATGGCTTCTGGCACTTCGCGTGCTTTACCATGACCAAAGCCTACGCGGCCCTGACCGTCACCGACAACAACGAGTGCCGCAAAACCAAAGCGCTTACCGCCCTTAACAGTTTTCGAAACACGGTTGATGTGCACGAGCTTTTCAATCGTGCCATCATCTTCTTCCTGGGCAGGACGACGATCGTTGTTACGACCCCGGCCACCGCCACCACGGTTATCACCGCCGCCGCCACGACCGCCGCGACCGCGACGCTGACCTTCGGCTGCTTCAGGAGCTCCGCCGTCAGTCACAGGTACAGTGCTTTCAGTGTTTTCAGCCATCATCAGAACTCCAATCCGCCTTCGCGCGCTGCATCAGCAAGCGCTTTGACGCGACCGTGGAACAGGAACCCGCCACGATCAAAAACTACGCTGGAAATGCCAGCTTTCTTAGCAGCTTCGGCTACCCGCTTGCCAACATCAGCCGCAGCTTCAGTTGTCGAGCCGTTCTTAGCCTTCACGTCCTTGTCGAGTGTCGAGGCAGACGCAATGGTCGAACCCTTCGAATCGTCAATGACTTGCGCATAGATGTGTCGACCAGTGCGGTGCACGGAAAGACGAGGACGTCCAGCAACCTGCGCGCGCAATTTCGAACGAACGCGTTGACGGCGCCTTGCAAAGAGAGACAGTTTTGCCATTATTTCTTCTTCCCTTCCTTGCGGAAGATATATTCGCCGCGGTACTTGATGCCCTTGCCCTTATATGGCTCTGGCTTCCTCCAGCGACGGATTTCAGCAGCGACCTGCCCAACCTTCTGCTTGTCGATACCTGAGATTTCCACCGTGGTGTTATCAGGTGTCTTGATTTCAATGCCCTCTGGGATCGCGAAGTCGACATCATGGCTATAGCCAAGTTGAAGCTTCAACGTCTTGCCTTGGCTGTTTGCACGATAACCAACGCCGGTGATTTCGAGGACTTTCGTAAAGCCTTCGGTCACGCCAGTAACAAGGTTCTGTACCAACGTACGCTGCATACCCCAAAACGCGCGGGCTGCCTTGCTGCCATTGGCAGGCTTAACCAAAAGGCCGTCGTCCTGCATCTCGTAAGAGATAAGGTCGCTCATCGGCATTTTCAGTTCGCCCTTCGGTCCTTTGACCGAAAGCGTGCCCGCTTCCATGCTGGCAGTGACGCCCGCAGGAATAGGAACAGGTTTCTTACCAATGCGGCTCATTAGAATACCTCCGCCAGGATTTCGCCGCCAACATTCTGTGCGCGCGCTTCGGCGTCAGACAGAACGCCCTTTGGCGTCGAAACGATGGTGATGCCAAGGCCATTACGGATAATCGGAAGCTCTTGGCTTCCTGAATATACGCGACGACCTGGCTTCGAAACGCGGGCGACATGCTGAATAGCAGGAGCACCTTCGAAATATTTCAGCTCGATACGGATGCCCTTATGTGCACCCAAAGCTTCTTCGCTGTAACCGCGAATATAGCCTTCACGCTGCAGAACATCGAGAACGCGGGTACGCAGGCTGGACGCTGGCGAGACTACAGAGTCTTTCTTCGCCCGCTGGCCGTTGCGGATACGGGTGAGCATATCACCCAAAGGATCGGTCATTGCCATCTATCTTATCCTTACCAGCTCGACTTCGTAACGCCCGGGATCATGCCCTTATTGGCAAGATTACGCAGTTCGATACGGTTCAGCTTGAATTTACGGTATACGCCGCGAGGACGTCCGGTGGTTTCGCAACGGTTACGCACGCGGTGCGGGTTACCGTTACGGGGAATTTCAGCCATTTTCAGGCGTGCAATCAAACGCTCGCTGTCATCCAACGACTGGTCTTTCGCCATCGCCTTCAACTTCGCATAACGACCGGCATATTTCTTAGCCAGCTTCTTGCGACGCTCGTTCTTGTTTATGGAGCTCAGTTTAGCCATTATGCAGCCGCCTTTTCGTCAGCTTCTTCTACTGGGAACGGGAAGCCGAACAGCTTAAGCAGTTCGCGCGCCTCGTCATCCGAGTTTGCCGAAGTCGTTACGATCACATCCATGCCGCGCACCGTGTCGATGGCGTCATAGCTGATTTCTGGGAAAATGATCTGTTCCTTGAGACCCATGGCAAAGTTGCCACGGCCGTCAAAGCTCTTTGGGTTCAGGCCGCGGAAATCCCGAATGCGTGGCATTGCGATTGTGACCAGACGATCCAGAAATTCGTACATCTGGGCGCCGCGCAGCGTGACTTTCACGCCGATTGGCATGCCTTCACGCAGCTTGAAGCCAGCGATGGATTTCTTCGCCTTGGTGATGACTGGCTTTTGACCAGCAATCAGTTCCATTTCGGCAAGAGCGGTCGTAACCTTCTTCTTGTCCTGCGAACCTTCGCCAACACCCATGTTGAGTGTGATCTTTTCGATCTTTGGCACTGCGAAGCGGTTTGTATAACCGAACTTTTCAGTCAAGCCTTTGACGACAGTGTCGTCATACAGCTTCTTCATACGTGGAGTGTATTTGGTATCAGCCACTGATCGTCTCCCCGGACTTCACGGCCACGCGGACCTTCTTGCCGTCCTTGGTTTCCACGCGAACGCGTGTTGCCTTGCCTGTTTTCGGATCCGCCAAAGCAACATTCGAAATGTGCAGCGGGGCTTCAAAGCGATCGAGACCGCCCTGCGGGTTTGCCTGCGACGCTTTCCGGTGACGCACAGCAATGTTGACGCCCGCGACGACAACTTTGCTGTCCTTAGGCATTACGGCGGTTACTTCGCCGGATTTGCCCTTGTCCTTACCGGCGAGCACGACGACCGTGTCACCCTTTTTGATTTTTGCCAGAGCCATTGTTATAGCACCTCCGGTGCCAAGCTGATGATTTTCATGTGGTTCTTGGCACGCAGCTCGCGAACCACTGGTCCGAAAATACGTGTGCCAATCGGCTCCTTGTTGTTACCGATAAGCACAGCAGCGTTAGAGTCGAAACGGATAACCGAGCCATCGGCACGGCGGATGTCTTTGCGGGTGCGAACGATAACGGCCTTGTGCACGTCACCCTTCTTTACCTTACCACGCGGTGCAGCTTCTTTGATCGACACCACAATGATGTCGCCTACGCCAGCTACGCGACGCTTGGAACCACCAAGCACCTTGATGCACTGAACGCGCTTAGCGCCGCTGTTGTCCGCAACATCGAGATTGGATTGCATCTGAATCATGGAATCAATCCTCCTTCGTTGCGGCGACCGGAGCGGCAGCGTCAGCTACCAAGCGCCAGGTCTTGTTCTTGGAAATCGGCGCGCACTCTTCGATGCGGACGACTTGACCCTCTTTGACGACGTTGTTTTCGTCATGAGCGTGATATTTCTTCGTGCGACGAATGATCTTGCCGTAAAGCGGGTGCTTCACTTTGCGCTCGACCAGAACGACAATAGTCTTGTCATTCTTGTCGGAGACCACGGTCCCTGTGAGAATACGTTTTGGCATGGGTAGCTCCTTATGCCGTCTTTGCGGCGGCGCGCTGGCGCTCACCCTGCAGGGTTTTGATGCGGGCGATGTCACGACGCACTTCACGCACACGTGCCGGCTTTTCCATCTGGCCAGTGGCCGATTGGAAACGCAGGTTGAACGCTTCGCGCTTCAATTCGCCGAGCTGAACAGCAAGCTGATCGTCGCTCTTGACGCGGAGATCTTCGGTTTTGCTCATCTTATGATGCTCCCAGATGCGAGGTGTCGCCGAGACGCGCCACGACCTTGGTCTTGATTGGCAGTTTCATGGCTGCGCGCTGAAATGCGACAGCTGCGATTGGACCAGGAACACCGTCGAGTTCAAACATGATGCGGCCAGGCTTAACCTTGGCTGCCCAGTATTCGACCGAACCCTTGCCCTTACCCTGACGAACTTCGGCAGGCTTTTTCGTGACTGGCACGTCGGGGAAGATACGGATCCACAAACGTCCCTGACGCTTGATGTGACGCGTAATCGCGCGGCGAGCCGCTTCGATCTGACGTGCAGTAATCCGCTCTGGCTCAAGTGCCTTCAGGCCGTAGGAACCGAAGTTCAGGTCAGACCCGCCCTTGGCTTCGCCCTTGATGCGTCCCTTAAACTGCTTGCGGAACTTTGTTTTCTTTGGTTGCAACATGTCTAGTTCCTAACCTTTAGCGACGGTCAGACTGCGGACGGACGCCGGAAGTCTGTGCTTCCATCATCAGTCGGTCAGTTGCCATTGGGTCATGACCCAAGATTTCGCCTTTGAAGATCCAGCATTTGATGCCGATGATGCCATAAGCAGTCAGTGCTTCGGCTTCAGCATAATCAATGTTGGCACGAAGCGTATGCGCAGGCACGCGGCCTTCACGGTACGATTCAACGCGGGCGATTTCTGCGCCGCCCAAACGACCACCGCAGGTAATCTTGATGCCTTCTGCACCCAGACGCATTGCGGATTGCATCGCGCGCTTCATGGCACGACGGAATGCGATACGGCGGATAAGCTGGTCAGCAATGCCTTGAGCTACGAGCTTCGCGTCGACTTCCGGCTTGCGGATTTCAACAATGTTCAACGACACTTCAGCGGTTGTGAACTTGTTGATCTGCTTTTTCAGCTTCTCAATGTCCGCACCCTTCTTGCCGATGATCACGCCAGGACGTGCTGCGTAGATTGAAACGCGGCAGTTCTTGGCAGGACGCTCGATGACTACCTTGGAAATCGCTGCTTGTGGCAGTGTTTCAAAGATGAACTTACGGATCTTGATATCTTCCAGAAGCATGCGGCCATATTCCGCACCTTCGGCGTACCAACGGCTATCCCAAGTCCGGTTAATCTGCAGGCGAAGCCCGATTGGATTTGATTTCTGACCCATGACTTATGCCTCTTCTTGCTGTTCACGCACAACGATGCGCAGACGGCTGAATGGTTTGATGATCCGGCTCGACTTACCGCGGCCACGTGCCATGAAACGCTTCATGGTCAGTGCCTTGCCAACGCTTGCCTCGGCAACGACAAGGCTGTCGACGTCGAGGTTGTGGTTATTTTCGGCGTTGGCGATGGCGGATGCCAGAACCTTGCGCACATCTTCTGCCATGCCCTTGGTAGAGAATTTCAGAATGTTGAGCGCGTCTTCGGCTTTCTTGCCACGGATCAGCGCGGCAACGAGGCCAAGCTTCTGAGCCGAACCACGAATGGTTGTGCCCACTGCCAGAGCTTCATTGTCGGCGACGCGACGGGGTGCGGATGCCTTACCCATTAGCGTTTGCCCTTCTTATCTGCG
This sequence comes from Sphingorhabdus sp., assembly GCA_046290915.1. GTDB lineage: Bacteria > Pseudomonadota > Alphaproteobacteria > Sphingomonadales > Sphingomonadaceae > Sphingorhabdus_B. The sequence continues at coordinate 722 of JBKBTH010000050.1, read as the reverse complement.
CCATGGCCGTGGTAAGTACGCGTTGGAGCGAACTCACCAAGCTTATGGCCGACCATGTCCTCATTCACCGAAACGGGAATGAACTTGTGGCCGTTATAGACGCTGAACGTCAGGCCAACGAACTGAGGCAGGATTGTCGAGCGACGCGACCAAGTCTTGATCGGCGCAGCCTTCGATGCTTCCTGAGCGGTTTCTGCTTTTTTCAGCAGATAGAGGTCAACAAACGGACCTTTCCAGACGGAACGAGACATGAGTTACCTCTTCTTCTTAGCATGCCGCGAACGGATGATCATCCGGTCGGTCGACTTGTTGCTGCGGGTACGAGCACCCTTTGTTGGCTTACCCCAAGGTGTAACCGGATGACGGCCACCTGATGTACGACCTTCACCACCACCATGCGGGTGATCGACTGGGTTCTTAGCAACACCACGCGTCAGCGGGCGAATGCCGCGCCAGCGATTGCGGCCTGCCTTGGCAAGTGTCGTGTTCGAGTTGTCGGGGTTCGAAACCGCGCCAACTGTGCCCATGCACGTACCGAGAATGTAGCGCTGCTCACCTGAGTTCAGGCGAACGATAACGCGACCACCGTCACGACCGACCAGCTGCACATAAGTGCCTGCTGAACGTGCGATCTGGCCGCCCTTACCGGGCTTCATTTCGATGTTGTGGCAAATCGTACCAACGGGCATTTGGCTCAACAACATTGCGTTGCCGGGCTTAAC
>JBKBTH010000505.1:0-1210 GCA_046290915.1 Sphingorhabdus sp. | reverse complement strand
GCAAAATAATGACCGGAATGATCGAATGCGTCCGAATGCGCAAAGCAAGGAAGGCCGTGCCGCTCAACATCGCGTTAAACGCCTGCACCCCGGCTGAAGCAAATTGCCCTGTGAGAAGCGCATTCAACACATGCACAATACCGAACAAGAATGTGACGCATATGAACGCGCCCCAAAACGGCATCGACTTGCGGGCGGCACCCCATAAAACACCGCGAAAGGCCAGTTCCTCGCTGATGCCGACGACCAATGTGTTAATGGCAACGATCATGACGACCGAAGCCGCAACCTGCCGATCCAGCAGGAATATCATGCTTCCAAAGCCTATGACCAACAACATCGGAAACCACAATAAAAGCCACGAACGCGTGGGCCTGGGGGCGTTAAACCCAAGGTCGCGCCAGCCCATTGATAGGGCGACCGCAAACATGAATGCTGCCGCAAGTGGAGTGCCCCATACAATCTGTTCCGATGCGAACTTGTCGAGTGCAGTGCCGGGTCCGACCTGTAACAGGCCAACACCCATGGTGATGGCCACCCAAATGCACACCGCGATACAGGCAATTAAAAGACGGTTCGAAGTGGCAGACATAAATCCTCCCAGATTTCTGTTCAGGTCAAATATATCAATGCGGCAGTACCGGACGCTACCAGTATGAGTGTCAGTAGAAACGTGGTCAGCGCCCGTCCCCAACTGCGCAGCGCGCCAATGTTGAGCTTTGCGTCAAACCATTTGGCCTGTTGCTGGACATACCAATATAAGGCACCGAGAAGCAGGACAGTGGCGACCGTGTCAGCGCTTGGCCATTCCATGTGTCGCATCGACATGGAAATGCCGAACAACATCGCAAACGGTGCTGTTACAAAACACTGCGCATAAAATGGCGCCCGAAGAGTGTCGCGGTTGAGCGGTTCACTTAACCCCCGCAAAAGGTTCAGCGCCATCATCAGTGGAAAGACGCTGAAGACAAAAACACGGAACGCCAAAAGATTTTCTGTCGTTCTCAAAAAAGCAGGCAACGCAGCGGTAGCAGCCTCCCCACGAGTGACGATTTCTATCCCATGGCTGATTGCCAAGCAGATCATCAGGAAAAGCGGCGGGCTTAATGTGTCATTATATTGTTCGGACTGGACGTCGCCTAACTCAGTGTCGGCATAGTCCATCATCCGCTGCGGGTGACGAAAGGTGAGCCACAAAGTCTTTGGATAA
>JBKBTH010000504.1:0-1214 GCA_046290915.1 Sphingorhabdus sp. | reverse complement strand
GGTGGATACCGCGCGACGTCGGTTCAGCCTTGAGACCGATTTGCGCCGGGCGCTGCAACGCGGTGAATTGATGCTGCATTATCAGCCACTCGTGGATCTCGACAGCGGCGCGTTAAGCGGATTTGAAGCGCTGGCGCGTTGGGACCATCCCGACCTTGGCCCGATATCACCCGTCGACTTTATCCCTGTTGCCGAGGAAAGCGGCCTAATTGTGCCGCTTGGCCGCTGGGCACTTGAGGAAGCAGCGAAGACCATTTCGCGATGGGACGGTAGGTTGGACGCTCACCAGGATTTCCGGATTTCCGTGAACATGTCTGCGGTGCAGATGCAGCGAGATGACGTCGTGGACGCGGTGTCTTCGGCGCTCAAAGGCGCCAATGTAGATGGCAACCGCATGACCATTGAGCTGACCGAAAGCGCCTTCATAAACGACCCGGCTGGTGCAAAAAAGCTGCTTGATGCCTTGAAGGATTTGGACACTAACCTTGCGATGGACGACTTCGGAACGGGCTATTCAAACTTGGCCTATCTCCAGCAGCTCCCGATTGATGTTCTGAAAATCGACAGGAGCTTCGTATCCGAAATGCTGGTCAATAAAGACAAGCGCGCAATTGTCCGCACGGTATTGTCGCTGGCGCGGGCATTGGGTATGAAGACTACCGCTGAAGGTATTGAAACAGTTGAAATTTCGCAGATACTGCGCCGCCTTGGCTGTTCAGTTGGGCAGGGCTATTATTATGCACGGCCATTGACGGAAGACGATGCTTACGCCTTTTTGGTCGCTGACAAGGCGGCATCGACAAGCTGACCAGCGAGTTCGGATTGCCTATCCGACGCTGGGAAATCTTCCGCAATCCACACAGCTTCCAATTGCTGCAACGTTTTTGCAACGAGTGGGCCAGCGGGCAATCCTATTTTGATAAGATCGCCGCCCTTGATGTGCATGTTGGGGCTAACCCAATCTTCTAAGCACGCCAGACACAGCATTAGGGCATCGTCGTCTGCCAACAACATGGCAACATCGCGCGCAGTGTCGTTATCAAAACGATACGCGATCGCGCGGATATTGGCCCCAGTCGGCATACCAGCATTCAACCGGTTGGCGAGACTCTCTCGCATTTTGTTCGACAGCTTCAGCCGTGCCGCCACCTTGTCGACCGCGACCGGGTCGCTCACCAATATACTGAGCAGTCGGGCAGGCAGCGACATAGGTT
>JBKBTH010000503.1:0-1218 GCA_046290915.1 Sphingorhabdus sp. | reverse complement strand
GATAGTGGGAACTATATCGCCGGCGTCACGGTAATCGCCGCGCCAGTTGCAAGTGCTGCGGCCAGACCAAGCCATGCGCTGGTCGCGGTAGGCATTTCGGGTGCGGTCGAGCGGGCCGGGGTGCAGGCGATAGGCCAAGACCTATTCACCGCGACACGGCTCGTTTCTGATCGGTTGAACCAGAGTTAGCGCTTAACGGGAATTTGAAACCGCTCGATGTAATCGCCAAAATGCGCATAGACGCCTTCGCGGGTCAGGCCATAATCTTCTAAGCGATATTCATGCTTGCCATGTTTGCCCTGCGGATTGGCATCCAGCATCGCCTGCATAGCAATCCGTCCGGTATCGGTTAGCGGTTCGCCAAAATAGGAATAGAGTTTCTCCATCTGGCCAATCGGATCGCTGGTCAACTCGTTGTATTGGAGATGATAGATCGAGCCGGCACCATGTTTCGCTTCATAAGCTGCCACGCGCTGTATCATCGCATCAAAGGTTTTCAGCGAAACCGCAGCCACGGCATTGGGGTCACCATCGTCGCTGTATAATTTGCGTACGGCGTAAACCAGCGAGCATGCCGATGCGACAACAGCGGCGGGGTCACGATGCGTCATCACCAGTTGCGCGTCGGGATAGATATCGGTTAGCGCGTCCAGATAAAGCGGGTGCCAGGGGTTTTTGAATGTCCAATGGCCTTTGTTGTTCTGTTGCAGCAATTGCATCAACCGTTTGTGGTAGCGAAAGGCTGGTCGATAGTCGGTGCCCAAAAACCAGTCGCTGTAACTCGGTATATGGTATTGCGAGTCATAGACCTGAGCGATGAAAGTGGGCGACATAGCAAACTGGCATTCGCAGGACGAATCCGCATCCTCATGATGCATTGCCGAGATGTGCGGCACATACTTCAAACTCATGTCAAGTTTGGCCTGTTCGACATGATATCGAGGATCACTGCGCAATGCGCCCTTTGCCGCAGGCGGCGCCGTTGAAAACGCTTCCCACCGCATAAAGCTACGTCGCGCAGGGTCAGCGGTCAGCAAATTGATCGCCAACGTGGTTCCCGTTCGTGGCAAACCAAAAACAAATGTCGGCTTTTCAATCGGCGCATCGAGCAGTTCTGGATGGGCCTTCAAGTAATCTTCGACCTGCAGCCGGTTAACTAGAGTTGCGACAATGCTCGCGCCAACCCGCCCCGATGCTGCTTCGGTCAGCTTGGCTTCA
>JBKBTH010000502.1:0-1221 GCA_046290915.1 Sphingorhabdus sp. | reverse complement strand
TCTCGCCTCTGCTGGCGGTTTGTTTCTCAACCCGCTGATCCACGAAATCGGACTTTTGCTGGCGATCATTCTTGGGATTTTATCGCTGGGCAAGGGCTTTCGTGACCACGGCCTTGTCACGCCTGCCTTGGTGGGCGCGCTTGGCATTGGCATGATGGGTGGCGCACTCACCCTGCCCCATGGCGGCATAGAGATTGCCTTCACCGTCATTGGCGTTGTCTTTCTGGGATTTGGCCATCTCCTCAATCACCGGGCCAAAAACTAACCCTTATCTGACCGCCGATTGACCCGTCGCGTGCCAAGGCCTACATTGGTGGCATGGCAGTACACCACCATCACGAACATGAAGGCGCACCGCTTGCGCACGCAGCAGAGGCCGCTCTCATTAAAGCGGGTGAACAATGGACTGACATGCGGTCCGACATTTTTACAGTGCTTGCTACCTTTCAAAAGCCTGCCTCAGCGTATGATATTGCCGACCTAGTGTCGCAAAAACGCGGCAAGCGCGTTGCGCCCAATAGTGTTTACCGGATACTAGACCTTTTCGTTGCGACAAACCTTGCCCGCCGCGTGGAAAGCGCCAACGCCTATATCGCCAATTCGCACCCGGGATGTCTGCATGATTGCATTTTCCTCATTTGCGATAGCTGCGGCACCGCGACCCATATTGATGACGACACGCTGACCATGCATGTGCGCGCGGCGGCGGAACAGGCTGGATTTGCAGAAGTACGCCCAGTCATCGAAGTGCGCGGCATTTGTGCGGATTGCGGTTGAACTATCCGTAATTACCCGTTCGACAGCCCGATAAAACGGCGCTAAAGCTTATGACATGACACATTCGCCTGACACGCCGTTACTTGATACCGTTAAAATACCCTCGGACCTTCGCAATCTTGCAGCGTCGCAGCTTCGTCAGCTTGCCGACGAATTGCGCGCCGAAACCATCTCTGCAGTTTCTGTGACTGGCGGCCATTTGGGCGCTGGCCTTGGCGTGGTCGAACTGACGACTGCGATCCATTATGTCTTCAACACGCCCGATGATCGCTTGATCTGGGATGTGGGGCATCAATGCTATCCACATAAGATCCTTACCGGACGCCGCGACCGCATCCGCACCTTGCGCACTGGCGGGGGCCTCTCAGGCTTTACCAAGCGCAGCGAGAGCGAATATGATCCGTTCGGTGCAGCACATAGCTCGACGTCGATTTCGGCAGCCTT
>JBKBTH010000501.1:0-1221 GCA_046290915.1 Sphingorhabdus sp. | reverse complement strand
TTCCCGATTATGTCGCCTCAGGGAAAATCATTGCGATTGATCCTGTGGTGAACCCACAGACACGCACCGCCACGCTGCGTGCGATCCTACCCAACCGCAACGGGCAGTTGAAACCGGGGATGTTGCTGTCGGTCACGATAACGTCGAAAATACGCACGGCGCCTGCAGTGCCTGAATTGTCTTTGGTTCGTGAAGGCGATGCGAGTTTCGTGTATATCCTTGATGCCGAGCAGAAGGCTAAACGCACCGAAGTTAAAACCGGCACACGCGACGGCAATTTGGTCGAGATTGTTGATGGACTTAAGGTTGGTGACAAAATCGTAACTGAAGGCGTCGTGAAGCTTTCGGACGGTGCCAAAGTGCGCACCGGAAAAGCCAAAGCTGGCGAAGCACCCGCAAAAAGCAAATGATGCAGGTTTGAGATGACACTTTCCGACATCTCGGTCCGTAGACCCGTATTCGCCGCCGTCCTTGCCATTTTGATGGTGCTTGTCGGCATAGTCGGCTTTTTGAACTTACCCGTCCGCGAATATCCCGACACTGAACCCCCAATTGTGTCGGTGGGCACGTCTTACACCGGCGCAGCTGCAAGCGTTGTCGAAACGCGAGTAACGCAGGTATTGGAAAACGCGCTTGCCGGTATTGAAGGTATTCAGACGATCACATCGCGATCGCGCGACGGGCAGTCGGATATCACCATTGAATTCGCACCCGGCCGCACCGTGGACAGCGCGGCGAACGACGTACGCGACCGTGTCGGCGGAGCGGCGGACGATTTGCCTGAAGAGGTCCTTGCGCCTGAAGTGCGCAAAGTGGACGCCGATGCATCGCCCATTCTGTTTCTTGTGGTGTCGAAACCGGGTTGGTCGCGGCTTGAACTCAGCGATTATGTCGACCGGAATCTGGTTGACCGTTTCTCGGCCATTGACGGCGTTGCGCGCGTATTTGTTGGCGGCGAAGCAAGGCCATCGATGCGCATTTGGTTGCAGCCCGACCGCCTTGCTGCATTGGGCCTCACACCGCTTGATGTAGAAAATGCCCTGCGCAGCCAGAATGTCGAGCTTCCCGCTGGCCGGCTTGAGTCCACCGACCAGAACGTCACGTTGCGCGTCAGCCGTCCCTTCGGCGACGAAGCAGAATTTCGCCAGCTGATCGTAGCGCGTGGCGCAGATGGGTCACTGACCCGCCTGGGTGATGTTGCGCGGGTCGAGACGGGCGCGG
>JBKBTH010000500.1:0-1230 GCA_046290915.1 Sphingorhabdus sp. | reverse complement strand
GTCACGGTCCGCGCGTTGGCGACCAATCAGCTGACCCAGTCGAACACGATGCGCTCTATCGTGCGCGAAATCCGCGTCGCTTTGCTGATTGGCGCGACGATTGCGGTCATCGCTGGAATTGGCGCAGGCACGATTTTTGGTAACTGGCTGTTGGGCGGTGTGATTGCGGTGGCAATATTGTGCAATATTGCGCTGGCGGGTCTCTCCGGTGTCGCTATCCCTGTTTTGCTTGATCGTCTTGACCAAGACCCTGCCGTATCAAGCTCGATATTCGTGACGATGATTACGGATTCGATGGGTTTCCTCATTTTCTTGGGCCTTGCGGTGTTTAGCGGCCTTGCCGGTTAGCATCGCAGTTCCCAAATAGCGCCCATGCCACTCAATATGACCAAAATCGCGTTCGGCGCGGAAAGCCCGAAGCATTTGCGCGAGCGCCTTGCGGCCTATGCACAGGGAGGCGAGGTGCGCCTGACAACCCGCTATTTGCCCAAGCGCATTGACGAAATGGCAGGCGGCTCGCTGTTCTGGATTCACACGCATACTATCATTGGCCGAAGCCCGATTTTGGGTTTTATGGAAAATGGAGCTGGACGCCATTGGATCCGGCTTCAGCCGCGCCTGATTGCTGTGCGTTCAACGCCGAAACGCGCGCATCAGGGTTGGCGCTATCTGGAAGAAGCGAACACGCCGCCAGATCTCGATTCTGTCGAGACGGACGGACGCGATGAAATGTCGCCAAAGATGCTCAACGAATTGATGAAGATGGGGCTGGTTTAAGCCACTTCGCGTTTGGCGAGCACCTTTGAAATCACATCTGCAAAAGTCTCGGCACTTTGCGCCCCGGGAACCATATATTTCTGATCAAAAATGATTGCCGGAACGCCTGTGATATTCTGGTCCGTCCAGTGCGCCATTTCAGCGCGTACGCTTTCGGTCAGCGCCGCATCCGCAATCCACGCGGCAGCCGCTGAGCGATCCATCCCTTGGGCCTCGGCTATGTCGCACAATATTTCGATGTCACTCACATCGCGACGGTCCTGAAAATAGGCCTTGAAAAGCGCCATTTTAAGTGCCGTTTGCGCCTGCCAGCCGCGTTCGCTTCCGAAAATCGTCAGCAGCTTATGCGCATTGAACGTGTTGTAGATGCGCATGCCTTCGCCATAGTTGAAGACGAACCCCAAGCTATCGCCAATATCGCTCAACCGTTGCCGGTTAGCGCGGCTTTGTTCA
>JBKBTH010000499.1:0-1237 GCA_046290915.1 Sphingorhabdus sp. | reverse complement strand
CAAGAATTTCTTAGCGGGTATCGGCAGGTCGTGAATTTCGGCCAGCGCATCAATCGCCATGAAACCGATATTGTGCCGGTGCATCGCATAGGTGGCGCCTGGATTACCGAGACCTACCCATAATTGCATCGTGCGTATCCCTTAGGGAAATTCCGGGGCGGGCCGAAACCCGGCCCCGGAGTTTAGCTTAAGCTTCCGCTTCGCCGTCGACGGTCGTGTCACCATCGCTCGACTTGAGCGCAGATGGAGCAACGATGGTCGCGATGGTGAAATCGCGGTCAGTGATCTTGCTTTCCGAACCCTTAGGCAGCTTGACGCTGCTGATGTGGATCGAATCGCCAATGTCAAAGCCCGAAACATCGATCTGGATGTCGTCAGGGATCTTGTCATTGTCGCAGATTAGTTCAAGTTCATGACGCACGATGTTCAAGACACCGCCGCGCTTCAGACCGGGCGATGCATCTTCGTTGACGAATACAACAGGAACTTCAACATCAACCTTGGCGCCCTTGACGATGCGCAGGAAGTCAACATGCATTGGACGATCGCTGACAGGATGAAATGCAACATCCTTTGGAATCGTGATCTGTTTTTTGCCACCAAGTTCGATCTCGACGACGCTGTTTGAAAAGTGGCCAGTCATCAAAAGTTTGATGAGCGCCTTTTCCTCAACGTGGATGAGTTCGGGTTCTTGTTTGTTGCCGTAAATTACGGCGGGCACTCGGTTTTGACGACGCAATTCGCGGGAGGCTCCCTTGCCTGCCCCATTGCGCGTCTCTGCCGACAATGTCAGCTGATCGCTCATGTTTATTCTCCAAAAAAAGTTACCTTGCCGCCACGCCTCCAGGGATGACCATGCACGGCAAGCGCGCGCCTATATGTAGGTTATGCCGCAAATGCAAGCTTCGTGCGGAATCAGGACAGTGCTTTGTAGAGGCTGAACATGCTGGTCACGATCAGGACGATGCTGACTGCGAACAACAACATGCGTGGCTGGATGCGCTTGGCAACGAGCGCGCCGAACGGGGCGGCGAGCAATCCACCAAGTAACAGACCTCCGGTGACAACCGTAAACGCCTCCAGTCCGATAGTGAGTATGAAGGTCATCGACACTGCAACTGTCAGGAAAAATTCGGCGGTATTAACGGTGCCAATGGTCTTGCGGGGATCCGCGCCCTGAATAAGCAAGTTGGACGTGACCACTGGCCCCCATCCGCCGCCACCCGATGCGTCCAGA
>JBKBTH010000498.1:0-1241 GCA_046290915.1 Sphingorhabdus sp. | reverse complement strand
CATTCCCCGCCCCGCGTTCAAAAACGGGCCGGTTTCAGAAGGCGGATGAGTCAGCTTCCTGTCGAAGCGCACACCGCCTTGCAATGTCGTCTCGCTCCAAACCAGTTTTTTCAATCCGTCGGCCTCGGGTACCCAAGGACCACCTGTTTCGGAAAAGCCAGGTGAAGCCGCAATGGCAAATTCAAGCCCGCGCCTTTCTGCTTCCTTTGCAGCGAAGTTGAACGCCTGCTTCCACTCAGGCGTCATGTAAGCCAAACGCTTCTCAACAATTTGCGGCGTTTGCAGGTTTACGTCGAAATTCTGCAACCCACCAATGCCGATGCGCTGCATCCATTCCATATCCTTGGCGATGCCGTCTTCGGTGATATTACCATTCATCCAGTGCCACCATACGCGCGGGCGAGCGGATTGTGGCGGGTCCCGGAATTGCGCTTCAACCGGATCTGCGGATGATGCCTGTACGGGAGTATCATTGTCAGCAAACACCGGCGCCGACGTCAATATCGTCGTCACTACCAAAGCCGCGCGCAAAGCCAATAATGGACCGGATTTGATCATGTTTAAATATGCCTCGACTTCATGCGCCGATTGTTTGCGGCTCAGTCATTTTTTGTGAATGGATGCTGGTCATGATGACACTCACGACGTTGGCAGAATACGCATCAGCTTCCGCTTCGTTGACCGGGCCGTTTACAGACTCGCTGCGATACCAACCTGCAATGCCTTGTAGGAACAAATTTGCCAGAAAAATTGGGTCGATGCTCCCCTCCCCCGCGAGTGCACCAAGTCGGTCAATGTCTTCGGCAATCAATGTCACATATTGCCTAGTTCCCCTATCATGCCAAACGCTGGCGATTTCCGGAAAGGCATGCGCTGCGTTATTGACCAGCCGGGTGGCAACAATATATTCCTGCCACCCAAACACTGAGATGAGCACCTTAGCATAATGGCGAAGCCGCTTTTCTAAGTCGTTTGGCAAAAGGTGATCACGCTCGCCAGCGCGTGCGGACAATTTCGCGAACAAATCTTCTATCACAGCGCGAAATAGCGCTTCTTTACTCCGGTAACGCGCATAAAGCGTCCCTTTCGAAATATGGGCAGCGGCGGCGACGGCATCCATATTTGCGGCCTCAAAGCCGACATCGAAGAAGATTTGTTGCGCCGCAATGCGGATTGCCGCGTCGATTTCAGCAACCCTATCAGCCGTCGGTCTTCCGCTTCGCCGCCGTGATGTCGTATCA
>JBKBTH010000497.1:0-1243 GCA_046290915.1 Sphingorhabdus sp. | reverse complement strand
ATGCAACATTGGCGAACAACTCGGTTGCAGCAAATGCATTTGGTAACGTTGCAACAAACAGCCTCAACATGAACACCTTTGGTGCCGGCGTGCCGTCAAGCGCGCTTGCAAGCAATCAGGTGAACACTGGAGCTGTTTCGGCAACTGCAACGAACGTCAGCTTCGGCATGACGGTCGGAACCACACAGGGTTCGGCATTGCGTAACGTTGGCAACAACACGACTGCGCAGGCAGTCGGCAACAGCTCCGTCAACTCCATCGGTGGTGGAAATTGACGGTAAGTGCCTGACTTTCTTGTTCGTCAGGCACACCCCGTCTGGATGGTAACAGTCCAGGCACACAGCTGGTGAGCTGGGGCGGGCTTCGCAAGAGGTCCGCCCAAAGCACATTGAAATTACGCGCGACATGTGTCGCACGTGCAGGAGACGATTAATGACATTACATATTCAATCAGGCCTGTTGCGGACCGCCGCCTGTCTGCTTGCGATTTTGCCCGTCAATGCATGGGCGCAGGCGCAAAACATTCAAAGCCGTCAGGGGCTGGTCACATCAACGCAGGCGCCGGCGCGTATCAACGGCCCGCAATCGCGCGGACCCAGCAGCCCACGCGTCGAAGAATCCGGCCCCCGGCCGCAGGGCGCGCAAGAGGGTTATCGTTCGCGCCGTGGTGATGGAAACTATCGCGGACCAGATGGTAACCGTGGTGATCGTTCCAACTATAATGCGCCGAATGGCCAAAATCAGGGCGACCGCGGTCGTCAGCAGAACAATGGTTACAGCGATCGTGGTCGCGATGATCGCAGCGATTATCGCCGGGGCCGCGATGGCTGGGCTAGCCCGCGCTATGATGGCCGAGGCCGGTATGACGACTATGGCCGTGGCGGATATGCACGTGGCGCGCGTTTTGGCGGTGCATACGGCGGACGCTATCCCGCTTATCGTGGCTGGGGATGGGCGCAGGGTGGCTATGCAAGCCCTGTCATCGTCGTCGGACCCGTTGGCTACCGTGGCTGGGCGCGCAATTATCCATTTTCAACTCCAATCATTGTCTTACCGGCATATGGGGGCTGGGCCGCAGGGCCTGCATATCCCATAAAACGCCGCCGATAATGCATTGGCCTCCGGCGTCATTTCTCGCCCCCTAAAGCCCAGAAATGGCGCCGGACACCAATTGATTGAAATAGGACGCACGCATTGACGTGTTCCTGCGTTGCTGCACAGAAACCTGAGCCAATTATTTAGT
>JBKBTH010000496.1:0-1244 GCA_046290915.1 Sphingorhabdus sp. | reverse complement strand
GGTTCATCCTGACCATTTACGAAAACCGCGTTGATCCCAAGGATCTACCGTTTTTCTATGCCCTGCTGAAACATTTGCATGAAGCCGGCTGCAAAGTTCCGCGATTCATGTCGGATCGCAACGGGGATTGGTTGCAAACCATCGCGGGGAAGCCGGCCTGCCTGATCGAGTTTCTCAATGGCGTGTCGGTCACTGAACCATCAGCAGCGCAAGCATACTCCACAGGTGCGGCGCTTGGGCAAATGCACAAGGCGTTGGCAGACTTCACGCTCTCGCGGCCCAACAGCCTCGGCATTTCTGCATTCCGGCCGCTCGCCATGCGCTGCACCGATGAAGGCCTTAACGCCATTTCGGACGGGCTGGCTGCGCGGATATTTGCGGAATGCGATTATCTCGAGGCGCACTGGCCAAGCGATCTTCCCGTGGCGGCGATCCATGCGGACCTTTTTCCCGACAATGTTCTGATGCTCGGCGACAACGTCACTGGCCTTATCGATTTCTATTTCGCTTGCTCCGAAATCCGCGCTTACGACCTTGCGGTCACGCACAGCGCATGGTGTTTTTCCAGCGACGGCAGAGTATTTGATGCGCAAGTGAGCGCGGCGATTTTGGCGGGTTATACCCAAGCAGTGCCCATGGATGCCCCAACGCGGGACGCATTGCCGATATTGCTGCGCGGTGCGTGTCTGCGGTTCACCCTAACGCGTTGTTACGACTGGATTAACACGCCAGCAAATGCACTGGTGACACGCAAAGATCCGTTGGCGTTCCTGCGGCGGCTTGATTTCTACAGTGACCCCATACAAGTTAATGCGATGTTGGGGCAACTGCCATGAAACAGATTGAAATCTTCACAGATGGTGCGTGCAAGGGCAATCCCGGTCCCGGCGGCTGGGGTGCGGTCATTCGCTATGGCAAGCATGAAAAGGAAATCGCGGGCGGCGATGCGGACACCACCAACAACCGCATGGAGCTGAGCGCAGCTATTCACGCGCTGAACACTCTTATCGAACCGTGCAGCATCAAATTGCACACCGACAGCAAATATGTTCTCGATGGCATCACGAAGTGGGTTCATGGCTGGCAACGCAATGGCTGGAAAAACGCGTCGAAACAGCCCGTGCGCAATGCCGACCTATGGCATGACCTGATCGAAGCGGTCGCGCGTCATCAGGTGGAATGGATTTGGGTCAAAGGACATAATGGCCATCCCGAAAATGAACGCGCTGACCGGCTCGCCAGCG
>JBKBTH010000004.1:20972-23033 GCA_046290915.1 Sphingorhabdus sp. | reverse complement strand
GATTGTTTGTAGCCAGCGGCGCAATCGCAAAATTGCGCAGCTTTGAACGCGATCACTTCGTCCACAATGTTTGGCCCGATGTGAAGGCGCAGATGCAGCGTGCAGGCATCGACCCCGCGGAGCTGCTTGCGCTGAACTAACTGCTATAATCACATCGCCGCATCACAGTTGCAGATCATATTGCTTGAGCAAGTCATATAAAGTTGGCCGGCTAATCCCCAGCAATTTGGCCGCGCTTGAGATATTTCCTTCAGTCCGCGAAATCGCGCGTTTAATGGCTTTTCGATCCGAAGCCTCCCGCGCAGCCTTCAGGTTCAGCAATAAATCGCCTTCATCCTCATCACCAAAGTCAAGGTCATCTGCTGTAACAAACTTTCCATCAGCCATGATGACAGCGCGCTTAATTCGATTTTCAAGTTCGCGGACATTTCCAGGCCACGTCCACGCATCGATCGCCGTCAGCGCGCTGGTCGACATGCCCTTGATTGTCGGGTTCATTTCGCGTGCAAATCGGCTGACGAAATGCTTGGCCAACAATATCGCATCCCCGGTGCGCGCGGCAAGCGGCGGGATATTGACGGTGACTTCTGCCACGCGATAAAACAAGTCATCCCGGAATGTTTGATCCGAAATCATCTTGCTGAGATTGCGATGCGTCGCGCAGACCACACGGACATCCACGTGAATAAGTTTGCGGCCGCCAATTCGCTCAATCGTACGTTCCTGTAGAAAGCGGAGCAGCTTCACTTGGAGCGCTAGCGGGATATCGCCAACTTCATCCAGAAAAAGCGTTCCGCCATTTGCCAACTCAATTTTGCCTTCGGTTGTTTTCACAGCGCCTGTGAACGCACCTTTTTCGTGCCCGAACAGTTCGGATTCAAGCAGGTTCTCGGGAATAGCCCCGCAGTTGATTGCAACGAATGGCTTATCGCGTCGGCCGCTGGCGTTGTGCAGACCGCGTGCAAGCAATTCCTTACCCGTGCCGCTTGCACCCAACAGCAAAACTGAAACATCAGCGGGAGCAATTCGTTCAATGGTGCGAGCGACCTTCATCATCTCGGGTGATGCCGTGAGTATTGTTCCGAGCAACAATTCACCCTCGCTATCGGGTTGCTGCAACAATGCGTTCTGCACCTCCAACTCGCGCACATGAAATGCCCGCCGAACGATGAGGTGAAGCTCGTCAATATCCACTGGCTTATGATAAAAATCCCAAGCACCAGCCGAAATGGCCCGCAACGCGCTTTCGCGTGCGTCATGTCCCGAAGCGACAATGATTTTGGTATCAGGTTTCAGTTTCAACATTTCGTCGAGCACTGCAAAACCTTCGGTAACGCCGTCAGGATCAGGCGGCAGTCCGAGGTCTAGCGTAACCACATCCGGCTCTTCCGCACGCAGCAGCGTCAGCGCTTCTTCACGATTGGACGCGCAAAAGACCTCGAAGTCTTCGTAAGACCATTTGAGCTGCTTCTGAAGACCAAGGTCATCTTCCACAATGAGCAGCTTTTGCCGACGTTCGGTCATTTATGCTGCTTCCTGATGTGACGCGCTATCGCTACGTTCGATTGCCGAGGGTAGCAGCAATGTAAAGATGGTGCCCTTGCCCGGACGACTGTCGACCCGCAGATTGCCTCCCATGGATAAAGCCAAAGCCCGCGCTTCATATGCGCCAATACCAAAGCCGCTGGGCTTTGTAGATTCAAAGGGTTTGAAGAGTTGGTCGGAGATGAAGCTTTCAGACATCCCCACGCCAGTATCCACAATGTTGACCGCCACTTGGTTGCCCTGCGTTCTGCAGGTGATTTTAACGGGCGCCCCATCGGGTGTTGCCTCAATGGCGTTTTGCACCAGATGGCCAATAATGGTTTCAATGCGCGAAGGGTCAGCGAACACAAATAGACCGGGAGCGAGCTGTGCTTCGACCGGATAGACAAGCCTGCTACTATGCACCGCATTCATGACAGCCTCACCAATGTCGATAGCAATAGGCGGATTATGCTTCGTTTTGTTATGCTGTGACAGCCGCGCCAATAGTTCATTCATCTTATCGACTGAAGAACG
>JBKBTH010000004.1:11023-20962 GCA_046290915.1 Sphingorhabdus sp. | reverse complement strand
ATATCCGCTTGGAAGTCTGGCTTGTCCGCATGTTTTTCAGCATTACGCGCCAATATGCTTAACTGGCTCACCAAATTTTTAATGTCGTGCATGACGAACGCAAAGCGCCGGTTGAATTGTTCAAATTGGCGGCTTTCCGCGAGTGCTTGCTGGCTAGTAGCCTCAGCCAGATAGCTCGCCAGTTGTCGCCCGACAACGCGCAGCATATCCAGATCTTCCCAGTCAAGAGCACGCGGAAGACGTGGCCGTGATAAAACAGCTAGGCCAGCGAGCTTGCCGAAGTGCACCAAGGGCACGACTGCCCATGCGCGGTCCTCGTCATATAGCCATTGCGGCACCGCCCTGGGGTCACAACGATCGTCATTTCCCGCCCGCACTTCGTCCATAGCCAATATATGCCCGGTGGATTCAAAGAACGGCATGGTCTGCGATGTCACACAGTTGGCGGGAACCTGCGCTGTTGGCCAGTTCCAACGCGCTTGCAAAGTTAGGCGCCCTTCGTCGTCAGGCACAAAGATGAGCCCGCCCGGGCTGTCAAAAATATCCGCCAGCGATTTGATAACGCGTTCATAAAAGGGGGCGGCATCGTGTGACGGGAAACCGATAGTGTCTGCAAAACGCATCCATTCCGAACGGTAATCATAACGGTGCTGAAAAAAATTCTTTACAATGATGACGTTCAACCACGCTTTGAAACGGCCCGAGGGCAGGATCAACAGCGCAGAAATTGACATACCAAATATCAAGGTCAATTGGGCCAGGCCTGCATATGTACCGCCAATGATTTCGATTGCTGATGCAAGCACCACCATGGCAAGCAGATACGCGCCAATGGCGAGCAAAGAGGCGGACTGGAATGCTACAGTGCGCGAAAGCTGAAGCCGCCAATCGCTATTACGCCGTGTGGCCATCACAAATATCGGCGCGAGCAAAGCTGTTGCTAAACCGCGGGTTGACACAAGCTCAGCCGAGATTTCCGACGTCAGATAGCTGATGGTGTAAAGATTGAGGTCAAAAGTCCACATTGCGGCCAAAGCAGCCATCGGCAAGCTAAGCCCCCAGCGCGTTCCCGGTGCGGATACGGAATACAGATTATGGACCAAGACTAGCGCCCCTGCGCCAAAAATCATACGCATCAATATCGCGGATTGCATTGCGTATGCCGACCCTTGCGTGCCCATGACCAGACCCCGGGTCAAAAGATCAAAAATAGGCTGAGAGATTAATACAAATACAAGCGCGGCATATATCATGTTGATCGTGCGCGGCTGCTGCTGCCCATCGCTACTACGCAGCAAATAGAACATGAAACCCAGCCAAGCGAGATTGCGCGCAGTCTCCGCCATTTGACCCAGCAGACTAAATGGCGCAACGAACGTCGCCACATATGCCCACACCGCGGTAAGTGCCATGGCGCATATTAATTGCGCTTGGGCGCGGTTCTTGCCTGCATATTGGTGGATCAGCCAAATTGCGAGCGCAGTATAAGCAAAGCCCGCTATCAGGTGTCCCCATAGCGATATGGATGAAAGCAATGCGTTCATCTATCGCGCACCATCTGGCCAAAGAACGACGCGGACGGTCTGCAACAGAATCAGCAAATCCAAAAAGGGCGTATAATTTTTAGCGTAATAAAGGTCGTATTCCAGCTTGTGCCGTGAATCCTCAATGGACGCGCCATAGGGATAGTTGACTTGCGCCCAGCCGGTAATACCGGGCTTCACCATATGGCGTTCGGCATAATAAGAAAGTTGCTGTTCCAGGTCAGCGACAAATTCCGGACGCTCTGGCCGGGGACCCACAAAGCTCATTTCCCCTTTCAGCACGTTCCATGTTTGTGGAAGCTCATCAATGCGGACTTTGCGAATAAACTTGCCGACCAAGGTGATGCGCGAGTCATCTTTTTGCGCCCATACTGCCTTGCCTGATGCTTCTGCGTCTACGCGCATCGATCGCAGTTTTAACACGCTATAGGGTTGGCCAAATAATCCAACGCGCACTTGCCTGTAGAATGCCGGGCCCTTGCTTTCGAGTTTCACGAGCAACGCAAACAGCAAAATGACCGGAGCCGTAAAAAACAATAGCACCGAGCTTGCGGTGATATCAAACAGACGTTTAGCAATACCCGATAGTCGCCGTCCCGAAGAAAACCCGTCCGAGAAAATCAACCAGCTCGGGTTGACGCTGTCGAGATCAACGCGTCCTGTTTCTCGCTCCAAAAATGTGGAAATATCATTGACGTGCACGCCTGTTGTTTTGATCCGCAACAGGTCATCCAACGGCAATGCATTGCGGCGCTCTTCAAGCGCAAGCACAACTTCGCTTGTTCCTAACTTCTCAACATAGTCAGCGAGATTGTAAACGGCGCTGCGGTTTATGGCTTCAGGAATCACGCGCTTTGCTTCATCCATGGCGATGAAACCGACAACGACAAAGCCCGTACCTGGCTTTGCCTCCAATTCCTTGATCCGCTGCGCCCTTGCACCCGCGCCAAGCACCAACAGGCGCCGCTTAAAGCTTTGCCCGCCAACGAGACTGCCCAGTATTGCGCGGCTAGTTGCAAGGAAAAGGAAAGCAAACACCATCGCATACAGCGAATTGGACCGCCACAATGTGGCGCCCGGAATCATGAACGCCATGACGGATTGGAAGATTACGCCAAGCGATACAGCGACCAGCAAGCGCGCGATCGCAAAGCGCAACGACTGGAGTGCATCCGGCCCGTAAACGCCCACAGCCATAGCCGCGACATGAACCGATGCAGCAAAGGTAAAAAGCTGCCCAAACCGGTTTCCGATATGGTCAACCTGCATCCCGATCTGATGCGCGCGAATGACCCATGCTGTTTCTGCGGCAGCCACAAGAAGACAAAAGTCGATAAGCGCCAAAAACAGCACCGCATAAGGTATGTAATGCTTAAAAAGTCGGATCATCGCGCAGCTTCCATATCGGCGGTGCTAACGGCCAATAGTAAAGTGTCGATTAATTTTACAGTTTACAGTCACCCCTTAGAACGCGCGCGATTTCGGCAAGGACTGACCAACGCAATATTCCGCCACTGCCTCTTAATTATACTGTTCTATCAAAAGAAAATGGAGACATACCGCGCTCGCGCTCGTTGAAAACAAGCACCCGTCCTGCTGGCGGCGCGCTGCGCTGCGAACATTCAGGCCGCGTGCACGCGGGGCATCCCAAACCGATGGGCGCGGCATGACCATTGTTCAGGTCCAGACCACGCGCCGCGGCCAAGGGTGCTGCGAGTTTCGCATCAATGCCGAGACAGATGGCAAATTCAGCTTCAACACCGCCACTAACAGCCGTTTGCGGGTGGACCGTGCGCGACAGCGTGAACCATCGGCTATTGTCCTCCAATTCCACCAGATGCGGCATAAGCGTCCCTGGTCGTGCAAAGACGTTATGAACCTGCCATAAGGGACATCTGCGGTCCGTTTCCACCAAAGGTGACGCGCTGGCGCCTGCATAACGCTTACTGCTCTGCCCTGCCCGGTCAATGCGCAGCATGAAGAAGGGCAATCCGCGCTGCCCGACACGTTGCAAAGTGGTCAGGCGATGCGCGACTTGTTCAAAACCAGCCCCAAACCGGCGTTGCAACAAAATGAGGTCATAGCCTGTCGCTTCACAGGCGCGCAGAAAACGTGCGTAAGGCATCATGACTGCCGCGGCGAAATAGCTGTTGAGATGGCGCCTATAGAGCCGTTCACCCGCACGTTCAGTAAATGAGGCTCCAGAAACGAGCGCCTCTATCTCGGCCTTCGCCTCAAGCATCGCAAGCTGCAAGGCGGCAGCGAATGTCCGGCTTGCAGGATCCAATAGCTCCGACAGCTGAAGCTGCCTTGCATGGAGGTCTAACCGGCGTAACCTGTCGGGCATCACATCAAACGGTAATATCCGTATCGACAACTGGTGCTTCACCCGCAGCCGTTCGGTAATAGCGCCATATAAATCTGCATTGGTGAGACGCAGTTCGTCTGCAAGGCTTTCAGCCTGTGAATCCAAGTCCGCAAAATGATTGCGCCAGCGCTCTATTTCGCGCCGCGCCGATGCGATGGATTCCGGTTCAATGTTCGCGCCGCCTTGCAAGGTGCCCGCTGCACCGTGTGAACCGCCCGACAAACGGTCAAAAGCGCGAGCGAAAGCCTCGGCCGCGTCCGGGCTGGCTGCGATCCATTCTTCAACTTGCGTTCGGTCGACGGACAAATCGGCAAACATCGGATCACTCAATCGACGCCGAATGGCTTCAACACCACCGCCGGGCGTCGTACCCGTCAATGTACGCGGATCGAAATCATATGATTGCGCTAGCTTTAGCAGTAATGTTGCCGTGAGCGGTCTTTGGTTACGCTCGATCAAGTTCAGATAAGACGCAGATATCGTGAGTGCATCAGCCATCGCACCTTGGGTAAGTCCATTGGCGCGCCGGATCCTGCGCACGGCGTGGCCGGCAAATAGCTTCTGTTCACTCATTGCAACCCTTTGTAATTTATATTACAGATTTACAAATTAATGATAGCTTATTTGCACCATAACACAACAAATATTACAAGATTGACTCGTCCTTTGGCTGATTTCGTCACATAGCAGGGTGTATAAACACGGTTACCGAAGGAATTGTAAATGTTATACCAGTCGCTCATTGCTGAAAACAGCACGCATATTGCCGCAAATAACGGCACATGGGACTCCATCAGCGCTGAGTCCGTCGCGCGCATGCAATTGCAGAACCGCTTCCAGACCGGCCTCGACATTGCGCGCTACACTGCAAAAATCATGCGTGAAGACATGGCTGCTTATGATGCAGACCCCGCGCAATACACCCAGTCGCTCGGTTGCTGGCACGGGTTCATTGCCCAGCAGAAGATGATTTCCATCAAGAAGCACTTTGGCACCACTAAAAAGCGTTATCTGTACCTGTCGGGCTGGATGATCGCCGCCCTGCGAAGCGAGTTCGGTCCACTTCCTGACCAGTCGATGCATGAAAAGACCAGCGTCCCTGCGCTCATTGGCGAGCTTTACACCTTCCTACGCCAAGCAGACAGCCGTGAACTAAACTTGCTCTTCAAGGATCTTGATGACGCGCGCTCGGCTAACGATGCAGCAAAAGAAGGCGAAGCGCTTGCCAAGATTGAAAACCACGAAACCCATGTCGTGCCGATCATTGCAGACATTGACGCAGGTTTTGGCAATGCAGAGGCAACCTATCTTCTCGCCAAGAAGATGATCGAAGCTGGTGCATGTGCACTGCAAATCGAAAACCAGGTTTCGGACGAAAAGCAATGCGGCCACCAAGACGGCAAGGTTACCGTTCCGCATGAAGATTTTCTGCAGAAAATTCGGGCATGCCGTTATGCGTTTCTTGAGCTTGGCGTTCCGGACGGCATCATCGTTGCACGCACGGACTCTTTAGGTGCGGGTCTCACCAAACAGATTGCTGTATCAAAGGAACCGGGCGACCTTGGCGATCTTTACAACAGCTTCCTCGACTGCGAGGAAATTGACCCAAGCACAGCACAGAATGGCGATGTGATTTTGAACCGCAACGGTAAGCTTTTGAAGCCAAAGCGTTTGCCCTCAAACCTTTTTCAGTTCCGTTCGGGAACAGGCGAAGACCGTTGCGTGCTGGATTGCATCACCTCGCTGCAGAACGGTGCTGACCTCATCTGGATTGAAACCGAAAAGCCGCACATCGAACAGATTGCCGGCATGGTCGACCGCATCCGCGAAGTCGTTCCCAACGCCAAGCTTGCGTACAATAACTCGCCAAGCTTCAACTGGACGCTCAATTTCCGCCAGCAGGTCTTCGACGCCTGGGTCGCAGAAGGCACGGACGTATCAGGTTACGAACGCGCTAACCTGATGAGTGCGACATATGACGAAACAGAATTGGGCATACAAGCCGACAACTGGATCCAGAATTTCCAACGCGATTCTGCAAAGCGTGCGGGCATTTTCCACCACCTGATTACTTTGCCAACATATCACACGGCTGCATTGAGCACCGACAATCTGGCCAAGGATTATTTCGGCGAAATGGGCATGCTGGGTTATGTTGCCGGTGTCCAACGTAAGGAAATCCGTCAGGGTATCGCATGTGTGAAGCACCAGAACATGTCGGGTTCCGATATTGGTGATGAGCATAAGGAATATTTCGCCGGTGAAGCCGCGTTGAAGGCTGGTGGTAAAGACAATACCATGAACCAATTCAGCCAAGCTGCTTAGGAGGGGCTAAGACATGAGCGAACCAGCACGCGCACGCGCAGTTTTGTCGACCGAGGACCTCACGCTTTTGAGACAAGCCCTTGTCCATTATCTGGAAGCGATAAAGGATCAGCCGGAATCTATTAAGTTTGCCCGCCTATATCACCGTTTAGGGAGTGCTGGCGGCAAATAGGTCCGCACATAGTTTACGAGTTTTCCTGGGGAGGAAAACACCTAACCGTCGGCAGCAATGTCGGCGGTTTTTTCTATATGGGGCGGCCGATTTGTCGCTAATATTTTATTAATGCCGTTTCGATAAACCCGCCCTGCAATCAAACAGGCGGATGCGCGTGGATAATATTCTGAAAATGTTGCTGGGGGTATTGTCGGTCGCCGGGCTAATTGCCTTGGTCATTCCGCAGAAAAACCCGGTAGCCGTTAATGAAACGGCAAATGCAGCAACAGCAGAAGTTAACGCGCCGCAGCCGGAATCCACACCGCCACCGCCAGCCCCTTCGCCTGCTCCATTCGATTCAGGTGCGTCTGTCGAATTTATAACCGGCGCGCCGACTATTGACGGAAATCCGATCCAGCCCGATTTTGGTATGCCATTTGGTTCGTCGCCGCAATCAGACACAGCAAATCCGGATGCGCCGCAAACAAACCAAGGCGGCTATACGCCAACGGCTTTTGGAATGCCCGGCGCACCTGCCCCCGAAGACGACGAACCCGCGATCAGCGTGACGCTTACGCGATAATTCGCGGACGCTTCAGCTTATTGGGCAGTCCAGCCGCCATCTACCGACAGGTTCGTACCGGTAATTGCACTGGCCTCGTCGCGGCACAGGAAGACCGCCAAGGCTGCCAATTGCTCGACCTGAACAAACTTTTTCTGCGGCTGGTTGGCGAGCAATACATCGTTGATGACCTGTTCGCGCGTCAATCCGCGGGTCTTCATCGTATCGGGGATTTGATTTTCAACCAATGGCGTCCACACATATCCGGGGCAGATATTGTTGACCGTGATGCCCTGCGTCGCAACCTCAAGCGCAACGGTTTTGCTGAAACCAGCGAGGCCGTGCTTTGCCGCATTATAGGCAGATTTGAACGGTGATGCGACAAGGCTGTGCATCGATCCGGTGTTGATGACCCTCCCCCACCCTTTTGCTTTCATCGCTGGCAACGCAGCCTTTGTTGTATGAAACGCGGACGACAAGATGATCGACATGATCGCGTCCCATTTCTCTTCCGGAAATTCATCAACCGGCGCAACATGCTGAATGCCCGCGTTGTTGATCAGGATATCAGGCGCGCCAAGCTTGTCGGCACATTCGGCGACCATCGCTCTGATCTCATCGGGCTTCATCATGTCCGCGCCCGAATGAAGAGCCTTCCCTCCGCTTGCGGCTGCCAGCTCGGCAACATATCCTTCTATGGCATCGGCATCGCCGAACCCGTTGATCATCACGTTTGCGCCTTCTGCCGCAAGAGCGCGTGCATAACCCAGCCCGATGCCAGATGTTGACCCAGTGATGAGTGCGGTTTTGCCTTGAAGGAACATGCGAGATAGCCTTTGCGTTATGGGTGAACTTTACTTGCGCTTTACATCGCTAAACGCAATGTTGGTGCAGGACAATATGGGAGAATGACATGCGGCTCGACGATCTTGACCCAAGTGGCAATGTAAGTGACCAAGGTTCGGGCGGCATGGGCTTTGGCGGTGGTGGCGGAGGTGGCATGTTCGGCCTCCTGTTCGGTCTCCTGCCGATGCTACTTGGCCGCAAGATGGGCTGTGGCACGATACTCGTTCTCGGCGTGGTCGGCTATTTCGTCCTGTCGAGCGGGTTGCTGACTTCGGGCGGTACAGGTGTCGCCTCGCAAGTTGGCCAGCAGCAGGCGGGCGCCAACGTTGCGTGCGATACACAAGAAGAACTGTTCGCTTGCCGCGTTCTCAAATCGACTGAAGATACATGGTCGCAACTTTTGCCAAATTACCAGCCCGCCAAATTGACTTTTTACACAGGCGGCGGCCAATCGGGTTGTGGCGCTGCGCAATCGGCCATGGGGCCATTTTATTGCCCATCAGATCAAGGCATCTACCTCGACACCAGCTTCTTCAAACAGATGGAGCAGCAAATGGGCGCAGGCGGTGATTTTGCCTACGCATATGTTGTCGCACATGAAGTCGGACATCATGTTCAAAACCTCGCCGGAATTGCCGACCAAGTCCGCAAATTGCAAGCACGGTCCAGCGAGGCTGATGGCAACCGCCTTCAGGTTGGCATGGAATTGCAGGCAGACTGCTTCGCAGGCGTTTGGGCCGGTGTAAACGCAGAGCGCATTGAACCAGGCGATATCGAAGAAGGGATGCGCGCAGCAAACGCCATTGGGGACGACACACTTATGCAGCAGGCTGGCCGCGCGCCCGTCGAAAGCATGTTCACGCATGGCACGTCAGCACAACGTATGGAGGCATTACAGCGCGGGCTAAAGTCCAAGAATCCAAACACGTGCAATTATTTAAAAGGCCTGTAATACACCGCGCATGCGTTTGAATGATTGTCATAATGTCGCCGATTTTCGCCAATTGGCGAAGTCGCGTCTGCCGTCGCCGATTTTTAACTATATCGACGGCGCTGCCGATGACGAGCGCACGAAACAGCGCAACAGTTCGTCGTTTGATGACTGCGATCTTGTGCCCAATGTACTCGCAGGCGTGTCAGAGATAGACACGAGCGTTCGTGTCATGGGCAAACAGATTGCTATGCCGCTCATGCTCTCGCCGACCGCGTTACAGCGCTTATTCCATTGGCAAGGTGAGCGCGCAGTTGCAGCTGTAGCGCAGCAGTTCAACACCTGGTTCGGCATTTCTTCGCTTGCCACGGTCAGCATCGAGGAAATTGGCGCGAGCATCAAAACGCCAAAACTGTTTCAACTATATATACACAAAGACAAAGGCCTGAACGCGTCGATGATCGAACGCTGCAAGGCAGCGAAATTTGATGCCATCGCCCTCACCGTAGACACAATAGTTTCGGGGAATCGCGAACGCTGCCTGCGCAGTGGCTTCACCTCGCCGCCGCGCTTCACCCCTGCATCCGTGCTGAGCTATGCCATTCACCCGTCATGGGCGCTGAACTATATGTTCCGGGAGAAATTCTCGCTTCCCAACCTGCAGACGCATGTTGACGCAGGCACGAATGTCGCCGTGTCCGTGGCTGAATATTTCAACACGATGCTCGACACGTCGATGGATTGGAAGATGGCGGAGAAAGTGCGGTCCGACTGGGGCGGTGAATTCTGCCTGAAAGGTATCATGTCTGTCGACGATGCAAAGCGAGCTGTCGACATCGGTGCAACGGCGATCATGGTGTCCAACCATGGCGGGCGACAACTTGACGGATCGCGTTCGCCGTTCGACCAGATTGCCGAAATTGCCGATGCCGTTGGTGGGAAGATCGACATCATTTGTGACGGCGGGGTGCAACGCGGCAGCCATGTCTTGAAGGCACTGGCGGCGGGCGCCACTGCATGTTCGGGCGGGCGTCTGTATCTCTATGCGTTGGCCGCAGCGGGCCAGCCCGGTGTTGAACGTATCGTTGGTAAACTGCGCGACGAAATTGATCGTGACCTGCGATTGATGGGTGTCAAATCCGTCGCGCAGCTTAACCAGTCTATGCTGCGCTATCGTTAGGCGTTTTCGCTTACCTCGCGATTTCCAAC
>JBKBTH010000004.1:0-11013 GCA_046290915.1 Sphingorhabdus sp. | reverse complement strand
TCGATGGCGCGGGTCGCCCACATAACGACTGCCAGTGCGACAAACAGCAGCAACGAGCCGATGATGAGCGAGTATGCCTCAAGGTTTAGCAGAACATAAAGCGTCGCATACAGCCCGACCAGCAACCCGCCTATGAACCGCGCGCGCAGCCAGCTTCTGAGCACTGCGGCCGAATAGGCCGTGAGCAGTCCCGTGATTGCGGATGCAGCAACCAGATATGCCCACATGAAGCCGACAACTTCAGCAAAGGCCAGCAGCAAGACAAAGAACAACACAAGCCCTGCCCCCGTTAGCAAATATTCCGCCGCTGCGACCTTTGCGCCTGCGATGAGATCAAACATCAGAAATGCAAGGAAGGTGAAACCAATGAACAGGAAGCCATATTTCACCGAGCGGTCAACCTGGCTGTAAAGGTCGACAGGTTCGATCAATCCAATCGTGGCCGTCTGGCTTTTACCTGCGGTGGCAGCCATACTATCAGCGCGCATACCTTCGGTGCCATCATATGCATTCACCGCGATCGCTGCGGGTGGGCCAAGATCGTCGGTCGAGACCAATGATTGACCGAGCGCAAGATTGGTAACAGCATGTGTTGATGTAAATCCGGATGGCTTAATGGCGCGCTTGGTCGGCAGGAAATCACCCGCAAAACTTGGGCTTGGCCAGGCAGATTGTACGTCCCATGTGGTTGCGCCTCCCATTGGCAATATCGTCAGCGATTTGTTGCCGCGGACTGCGAAATCATATTTGACGTCCAAGGGGCGAATTCCGTCCCAATCGACAAAGCTGAAAAATCCTGAGCCGTTGGAGGCGGACAGGCCCTTGCCGGGTTGCAAAGCCAAGGGAACGCCATTGGCAAAGACCTTGCTATCATTTTGCAGGCCGCGCGCATCGGATATACCAAAGCGCAATTCCGCAGCCGATAGATTAAGCGCCTCGCGCGGTATGCCATATTGTGCAAAGTCCGCCGGAAAAGCGAAACGGGCCGCACCTTGGTTTGCAGCAACGAAAAGGACGCTTTCATAAATCGATTTCTTTTTGCGCTCGGGCTTTAGCTGTGTCTTGAGCGCGTTGCTTTCGGGGGAGAGGAATAGCTCTCTTTTCACCAGCACATTGCGGGTTTTGCGGACGCCGTTCTCATCATATGTCTCGGCGCTGTTCACGGTGTAGGGAATGACGAGCACTGGCCCGACAATCACCTGCGGCCCGCCCCATCCGGCGGCGATGGAATTTTGTGCAATGTTGGATTGCTCTTGCCGGTCCCAGACCAGCGCATAAATCATCATTAGTGGGATAATGAGCGCAATGCCTATGATACCAGCCAGAAACAATTTCCAGCCTGGGCTACGTTCGGTCGCCATAAATATATTCCCCTGTTGATGCCGTTGGCGGCATCCGTGTGCCAGGAGCACTCATGAGTGGCATGACGAGGATGTGAGGATTTTGTGAAAAGCGCAGGATTGGCGCTGATTTAGGCCAAAAATGGCGTCAGCGCGTGCTGATCAAAAAC
Organism: Sphingorhabdus sp.; assembly: GCA_046290915.1. Lineage (GTDB taxonomy): Bacteria > Pseudomonadota > Alphaproteobacteria > Sphingomonadales > Sphingomonadaceae > Sphingorhabdus_B. Next base: position 9,503 of record JBKBTH010000004.1, on the reverse strand, counting down.
CAGATTGCGACCAACGCCAATAGAACAGCGAAAATACGGCGCACCTGGTTCCGACGGTTTCCGACCGTCATCCACCCATGCGCTTGTGAAGCCAATGCGACGATTACCAGATGCACCGCCGTAGCAATGGCAACATAGCATGCGGACAACAAAGTAGTTTGCGGCGCGATTCGTGCCTCGGTCACAATATAGGCTGGCAGCACTGTTATAAAAAACACCGCTGCCTTGGGGTTCAGCAAATTGAGCAGCAGGCCGTGGCGGAACCATGCACCCATTGCCGTCGCGTCTATCTGGTTGGTCGCGAGCTCCTTCTCGCCCACCCATGCTTGCCAGGCAAGCCAGAGCAAATAGGCCACGCCTGCATAGCGCAACAACCGGAAGACCAAGGGTGACCGCGCAGCCAACTCGGCAAGCCCTATCGCGGAAGCCGCAGCGAGGATGGAAAGGCCAAGCGCAATTCCGGCGACAGCGGCGAAGCCAGACCGCTTCCCTTGCGTGGCGCTGGTCAAGGCAAGCCATGCCATGTTCGGCCCCGGGGTGAGCTCAATCAGCAAAGTTGTGACAAGAAACGGAAGGAAAAGCGTTGTGAACATCGTCATTTTATACACGCCTTCGCCTGATAGTCGATTGCGCTTGGTTTTACCGGTCGACGCACCCATTTAGGGGGCATGACCAATTATTCCCTGCTTGATCTTGTTCCCGTTGTCGAAGGTGGTTCAGTGGCGGGCGCGCTCGCCAATGCCGCCGATCTGGCCCGTCATGCGGAGACGCTCGGCTATCATCGCTATTGGGTCGCCGAGCATCATGGCATGGCGGAATCGCCAGCGCCGCCACCAGCGTTGTTGTTGGGCATATAGCTGCCGCAACGAAAACAATCCGCGTCGGCTCTGGCGGGATCATGCTGCCCAACCATTCGCCATTGGTCATCGCCGAACAATTTGGAACTTTGGACGCGCTTTATCCCGGTAGGATCGACCTAGGATTGGGTCGCGCACCGGGCAGCGACCAACGCGTTGCCGCCGCCATTCGACGCACACTGGACAGCGACCCCAACGCCTTCCCGCGCGACGTCATGGAGTTGCAGAGCTATTTCGCGGACGACGGGCAGACCGGCATTGTTGCAACACCCGGCGCAGGCGCAGACGTGCAGCTCTACATATTGGGCAGCAGCCTCTACGGCGCGCAAGTCGCCGCCGCACTTGGCCTGCCCTTTGCTTTCGCCAGCCACTTTGCGCCGCAAATGCTCGATGAAGCCCTGCACATCTATCGCAGCCATTTCCGACCAAGCGCTATATTGGACGAACCTTATGCCATGGCGGCATTCAACATCATCGCTGGCGAAACCGATGCAGAGGGCGAATATCTGGCTAGCTCGTTGATGCAAAGCTTCGTAGCCTTACGAACGGGCAACCCGCGCCAAATGCCGCCGCCGGTCGAAGGTTATGTTGCGTCCCTGCCCGCCCATTTTGCAGGCGCCCTAGATGACGTGTTGTCGGCCAGCGCGATTGGCGCCGCGGATACCGTCAAGGATAAGCTAAAGGCATTCATCGCCCGAACGCAAGCTAACGAAGTCGTCGTCGCGTGCTCGGTATTCGACCACGAAAAACGAAAACGGAGCCTGAATATTACAGCCTCCGTTTTCGCGGAAATCAATAAACGCGTGGCTTTGGTTTAATATACTCTGCCTCGTCGGTCAGCGTATAGTCATGCACAGGGCGGTAATCGAGCTTAACACCGCCGCCTGAGCCACCCCAACCATCAAACCATGAAGCGGTATGCTTCATCCAGTTTGCATCATCGCGCTCTGGATAATCCTCATGCGCATGTGCGCCACGGCTTTCCTTGCGGTTGTTGGCGCTTTCAATCGTGCAAACGGCTTGCGCCATCAAATTGTCGAGCTCAAGCGTTTCGATAAGGTCGGTGTTCCAGACCAGACTGCGGTCGGTAACATGCACATCTGCAAGACGCTGATTAACCTTCTGCATCTCCGTGACGCCTTCCGCCAGCAATGCTGTGTCGCGGAAAACCGCAGCGTGTTTTTGCATGGTCCGCTGCATCTGCAAACGAATGTCTGCAGTCGGCGAACCGCCCTTTGCTGCACGGAACTTGTCGACGCGGGTAAGAGCCAAATCGGCCGCATCTTTCGGCAACGCCTTGTGTGGCGCACCTGGCGTCAACGAAGATTTCAGATGCAAACCAGTTGCACGGCCAAATACGACCAAGTCGATCAACGAGTTCGACCCAAGGCGGTTTGCGCCATGCACAGAAACGCAGGCTGCTTCGCCGACCGAGTAAAGACCGGGAACGATGACTTCGGGATCGTCGCCAACCTTGGTGACAACCTGACCATGATAATTGCAGGGGATCCCGCCCATGTTGTAGTGGACGGTTGGCGTAACTGGCAGCGGCTGGCGTGTCAGATCGACGCCCGCAAAAATCTTTCCGCTTTCCGTGATACCCGGCAAACGCTGCGCTAATACGGCTGGATCAATGTGGTCGAGGTGCAGATAGATATGGTCCTTGTGCGCGCCAACGCCGCGGCCTTCACGCATTTCAAGTGCCATTGACCGGCTAACAACGTCGCGCGATGCCAAGTCCTTAGCGGACGGTGCATAACGCTCCATGAAGCGCTCGCCCTCGCTGTTGGTCAGGTAACCACCCTCGCCGCGCGCGCCTTCAGTGATAAGCACACCCGCACCGTAGATCCCGGTTGGGTGGAATTGGACGAACTCCATATCCTGAAGCGGAAGCCCAGCGCGCAGCACCATACCGCCGCCGTCACCAGTGCAGGTATGCGCCGAAGTTGCGGAGAAATAGGCGCGACCATAGCCGCCCGTTGCCAACACCACGGCGTGGCTTTTGAAACGGTGGATGCTGCCGTCTTCCATGCACATGGCGATGACACCGCGGCATTCGCCATTTTCCATAATCAGATCGAGCGCGAAATATTCGATGAAGAAATCCGCGTCGTACTTTAGACTCTGCTGATAAAGCGAATGCAGCATCGCGTGACCGGTACGGTCAGCAGCGGCGCAAGTACGCTGGACAGGGGGGCCTTCGCCCATATTCTGCATGTGACCACCAAATGGACGCTGATAAATTGTGCCATCGGTGTTACGCGAAAACGGAACGCCGGCATGCTCAAGCTCGTACACCGCAGCAGGCGCCTCACGCACCATATATTCAATCGCGTCTTGGTCACCAAGCCAGTCCGACCCCTTGACGGTATCGTACATGTGCCAGGTCCAATGGTCTGGCGAATTGTTACCAAGCGATGCAGCAATCCCACCTTGGGCTGCAACGGTATGCGAACGGGTTGGGAAAACCTTTGTGATACACGCGGTTTTCAGACCGGCCTCTGCGCTGCCCATTGTGGCCCGCAAGCCAGAGCCACCGGCTCCAACGACGACCGTGTCATAGGTGTGATCGATAATCTTATAAGCGTCTGACATCAGGCGGGGGCTCCGGTAAATGCTAATTTTGCAACAACGAAAATGCCGAACACGGCGCTGGCAACAATATAGAAGTTGAGAAGCGCCATGGTTCCAAACTTCAGCCCTTCGTCATGCACATAATCTTCGATCAACACCTGAAGACCAAGGCGGGCATGCATAAAAATGTTGACGATCATCAATATCATAGGGACCGCAACGGTTGGCTGTGCCAGCCATTGCGCCAAAGTTGCTTGATCAAAGTTGGGCATGAGGAGCAGCGAGATCACGAACCACGTTGTTAGCAAGATGTTGCCAATCGCGGTCAGCCGCTGCTTCAACCAATGTTCGCCGCCATGCTTTGCTGAGCCAAGTCCACGCACGCGCCCGATATATGTTCTGCTATCCATCATCAAACTCCAAGAAAGCGCGATGCCACAAACAGGACAACGAATGCAGTTGCAAAAAAGGCCGCAACGAATGCAACCGAAGCCCACGTCCGGTTAACCTTCAATTCGTAACCAGCACCAATATCCAAAACGAGATGGCGGACACCCGATGCGAGATGCTGGAAAAAGCTGAACGTGACGGCCAAAGCCAAAAGCCGGAAGAACCAGTTGCTCAGCGTTTCAAGACCACTGCCGCTTTCACCGGCGGAGACCACATATTTTTCGAAGGTCGCGTAGCTTTCTGGACCCCCACCAATTGCGGATAACCACCAAAGCAAAGTAATCATTCCAGCCGTAGCGAGTATGAAACCGGTTGCGCGATGGAAGATGGAAATCGCCATCTGCGGGGACCAGCGATACACCTGCAAATGCGGTGATAACGGGCGGTTCGGGTTTTTCGCCATGATTTCAGCGTCCTTCATTTAAGCGCAGTCTTAATAATGGGTCGCTCTTTAATCGTTTAATGTCGCGGCGCAAGGCCTGCGCCGCGAGAATTGCGCATTCCGATGATGGATTTGTTCAATCACAAGGTTCAAGAAAAGCGGGGCCTGACGGTCGGACACGTCGCGGCAATAACCAGCTATTAACCAATTAACCCTTAAACACATAAAACGAATCCGCACTGCCGACGACCATCACACAGGAACCAAAAATGGCTGAAAAACGGGACATTGAAACATCGGACGTCCAAGCGATTATTGATGTGTTCAGTCAGGACCAGAGCTTGTCGCCCCGCTGCCGCAAAGTCGGTGAGTTGTTGAAAGACAGACTATACGACATCAGCAGCTATTATTGGGATTATTGGATCAGCATGGGGAAGTTTCCCGAATTGCAGGATTCTGAAAATGTAGAAAATGCGCGGACCAAAACAGCTGCATTCTTAAGCCGGCGCCTTGGCGATATTGAAGGTGCTGAATGGTCAAAATTCCTTACCCGTCAGATCATGGATTCTTGCCAGCGGGGCATTCCCCTCGAGAACGTCAATGCCGCGTCGACACGCACCAACGCCTTCACGCTGAAGCTGCTGGGCGAAGTATATGGCGTCGAGCAGGACGACTATCAGGAACTTGCAACAGCTATTCTGACCGCCACCGGCCTGGAACTATCAATCATGGCGATGTGCTACACATCATACCACGCCAACCAAAACGCTACGCGGCGCCGGGAGCAGTCCGCGCAATTTGAATCGGACATCGGCATTGCCGCCCATGACGTTGCCGACCGTACAGCCGTGTTGCGCCAGCAAGCCGCGAGTAGCTCGCAAATGGCCAACGGCATGCTGTCCAAGGCATCGGAAGTTGCCGCTGCCTCTGAACAATCTGCAATCGCCATGCGGGAGGCCGCTCAGACCGCCGCAGGGTTAATCCGCGCCATTGAAGATGCACGGACCGAAGTTGAAACCGCTGCCGACGTCGCAAACCGCGCCGCTGCCGTCGCGACAAAAGGCGCCCTTGCAACCGATACGCTATCGGAACAGTCGCAATCCATCGAGTCCATCTTGGGACTGATCCGCGACATCGCGGGACAAACCAACTTGCTTGCGTTGAACGCGACGATCGAAGCAGCACGCGCAGGCGACGCTGGTCGCGGCTTTGCCGTCGTTGCGCAGGAAGTCAAAAGCCTCGCCAATCAGACCGCGCAAGCGACTGACGAAATTGCGCAGAAGATTTCCGCTATTCAAAGCGCGACCAAGGCGTCCGTGGAATCAAACGCATCCATTCGTGAAACTGTCGATGAAGTCCGCATGTCCGCCGAACGCATCCGCCGGGCGATGGAAGACCAGGCCCAAACGGTGACGATGATCACTGCATCAGTCGATGAAACCGCGCTTGCGGCCGATCTGATGTCTAACACCATCTCCGCCATCCGCTGCGATACGGAAAATGTGGTGTCGGAAATCATGCAGCTTGAGGGCGGATTTAGCGAAGTGAATGAGAAAATCTCGTCGCTTCAGGCCAACGCCACGCGCTTTGTCGGCAACCTCGTTCGATAACTTCAGTTGAATTTTTGTCGGCGCTGTGAAAAGCAGCGCGGATGAAAACCCATATCCTGATTACCGGCGCATCACGCGGCATCGGCGCAGCCGCGGCGGCCAGTTTTGACCCCGCAACAACCACCGTGCTGGCATTGTCCAGCAAGGACGGCGATCTAAGTGATCCCGCTACCCCCGAACGGCTTTGGGACAATGCGCTTGGCCGCCTTGACGGCCGTGTAGATGTATTGATCAACAATGCTGGGATATTTGAAGAAAATCCGATTTCGGTCTCCGATGTCGACTGGCTCGACAGTTGGAACCGGACCATGCAGATCAATCTGACCGCAAGCGCAGACTTGTGTCGCCGCGCCGTCTTGCATTGGCAAGAAAAGAAGGCGACGGGCAGGATCGTCAACATCGCGAGCCGCGCAGCCCATCGTGGCGATAGCCCGGCCCATTGGCATTATGCCGCATCAAAGGCCGGAATGGTGGCGATGACCAAGACCATTGCGCGCGCTTATGCTGCGCAAAAAATCTATGCCTTTGCAATATGCCCCGGGTTTACCATGACAGGCATGGCTGAAGATTATCTCGCAAGCCGCGGCGGCGACAAACTGCTAGCTGATATTCCACTTGGCAAGGTTGCTGATCCTGAAGAAGTGGCGGCTATGGTAAAATTCTGCGCGCTGGATGCACCGCCTTCAATGACGGGCGCCGTTTTGGATATAAACGGCGCGAGCTATGTACGCTAAGTTTAGCGCCGCATTGGCATTGGGTCTGACGGCTTGCGCACCGATGGCACCGGCCAAAACGAGTGGCAATGCACAGGATGGTGCTACGCTTGCTTCGAAATGCGAGGGCCGTGATGGCTGGAGCGAACCCGCCCCGCCCGCGCATATATTCGCCAACGTTTATATGGTCGGCACTTGTGGCATTGTGTCGCTGCTCATTACTTCGCCGAAAGGTCATATCCTCATCGACGGCGCCACCGCCGAAGCTGCGCCATATATCGCAGACAATATCCGCAAGCTTGGGTTCCAACCCACAGATGTGAAATATCTGGTCAGCAGCCATGAACATTTGGATCATGTTGGCGGACTTGCTGCGCTGAAGAGCATCACGGGTGCGCGCATGCTGGCACGGGCCGAGACACGCAAAAGCCTAGAAAGCGGTACCTCAGACCCAACGGACCCGCAATTGGTCATTCTGCCGCCGTTCGCTGGTATAACGGTCGACCAGATCGTGCGCGATGGCGAAACCATTTCCCTCGGCCCCATTAATATGACTGTCATTGCAACGCCCGGCCATGCCCCAGGCGGAACCAGTTGGACTTGGAAATCATGCGAGAGCGCAGTTTGTCACCAGTTTGTTTTCGCCGACAGCCTTGGAGCAGTTTCTGCTGATGCTTACCGATTTACGGACCATCCGGCATATGTAGCGGTGTTACGGGCGACAATGAACCGCGTCTCCACACTCAAGCCATGCGACATCCTGATTGCACCACATCCGTCACAGTCACGGTTCTTTGAGCGCCTTTCGGGTAAGGAGCCGCTGGTCGACCGCGCCGGCTGCGGAAATTATGCCAAAGCAGCAATGGAGCGACTTGATACACGGTTGGCAAAGGAAGCCGCACAGTGAACTGGAAGGTAACCCTGCCCTGCACCCGCACGGAAGCAGAAGCGCTGCACAATGACGACGAGTGGTTGGCGGCGTTAGAACCCATGCCCACAATCGTGGCGGACGAAGTTGAAGCCTTTAACGACGAGAAATGGCGGCTGGAGGCGTACTTCAACGAAATGCCAAACGCTGACGTAATCTCGGCTATACAAATACGTATTCCCAGCGCAGTCGACGCAGCAGCTAACGTTGAAAAGCTCCCTGACGCCGATTGGGTAGTCATGAGCCAGCAAGGGCTTCAACCGGTGCATGCGGCGCGCTTTTACGTCCACACACTGGCCAACAAGGGCACAGTGCCGCACGGCGCAATTCCATTTCAAATTGAGGCGAGCCGCGCCTTTGGCACTGGCGGGCATGAAACGACCAGCGGTTGTCTTGAAATGCTCGCCAAAATGAAAAACGCGGGCAAACGGTTTAACCTCATTGCCGACATCGGGACTGGCACAGGTCTACTGGCTTTTGCCGCTCATGCTCTTTGGCCCAAGGCGTATTTGACGGCGTCGGATATTGACCCAGTCAGCATCGATGTCACCGCCGACAATGCAATTGTCAACGATGTCCCCTGTGGTGTCGCGCAGGGGCAGCTTGCGCTGTGTGTTGCGGCAGGGACTGCACATGACCTAATTACGACCCGCGCACCTTATGACTTGGTGATCGCCAACATTTTGGCAGGCCCGTTAATCGAACTTGCGCCATCGCTGGCAGACATAACGCGCGAAGGTGGCTCGCTCATATTGGCTGGATTGCTGAACACACAGGCAGACGCAGTAACACGCGCTTACCGCCAACACGGCTTTCGATTGCGACAGCGCAATGACATGGGCGATTGGCCGTGCCTGTGGCTCGAGAAGCGTCGGACCTATGGCTGGAAACGTCCACTGCGCGCGTCTGGCCGCACCAGTCAACCGCCGGGTGATTTTGGAACATGGTAGAAAAAGGTGCATTGCGCCTCAGAAGTGCCTGCGGCATATCAGACTGAATGGCTACGGATACGGGTACTACAGATTTGGATTCGGCGCGGCGGGCACGGCTTTCTGAAGCGCTCGAGAGAGCGGGGCGCGGCGATCGCAGCGCGTTCGCTGCGGTATATGCAGCGACTTCCGCGAAACTATTTGGCGTTTGTCTGCGTATCTTCCCCGACAGAAATGAAGCGGAAGACGTGTTACAGGACGCATATCTTACTATTTGGAACAAGGCTTCGAGCTTTGAAAGCGGCCGGGCAAGTCCGATAAGCTGGCTCGTCGCGGTTACACGTAACCGTGCGATTGACCGGCTGCGTGCAAAAAAGAAAATTGGCACAACCTCTATGGAAGAGGCTGCGGAAATTGCAGACGCGACCCCCCTTGCGGATGCGCAATTGATTGAAGCGGCTGACGACCGCGTGTTACACGACTGCATTCAGTCGCTCGACACACGCGATGCCTTCTTCATCCGCAGTGCCTTTATTGGCGGATCGACTTATGCCGATCTTGCCGAAAAAGAAGGGCAGCCTTTGGGTACCGTCAAAAGCAGAATTAGACGGGCCTTGATAAAGCTGCGCGGCTGCATGGAGGGGGCAGCATGACCATGACCGACGAAGATTTTACCCTTGCGGGTGAATATGTGCTGGGTCTGCTTGATGCAGGACAAGAGGCAACTGCCGCAGCGCGGATTGCGACGGATACGGAGTTTGCGGCTGAAGTCGAAGCGTGGCGTCTGCGGCTGATGCCGTTATTGGGTTCTGAGGAAACACCCCCGGACCATATTTGGCCGGCCATCGAAAAATCGCTTCCGGCAGAGACAGGTCAGGATCTTGGCGCTGGCAAAGTCACGTTTTGGCGGACGATAAGTGGGCTATCGATGACAGCGGCCGTGATCATGGGCGTGTTGCTGATGCAAAAGCCCGGGGCCTCGCCAGTTATCACGGCACCAGATGCACCGCCGATGATTGCGGCGTTGGGCAGCGAAGATGGCAAATCTGCCATCACGGCC
>JBKBTH010000049.1:0-9443 GCA_046290915.1 Sphingorhabdus sp. | reverse complement strand
GAGACTGTGAACGAACGCTCGACCGATAAACAACTAACGGACCGCGCTGTGTTTGGGATCAGCCGTCCACGCATGGTTGTATTCCGGCCAAGCCAGCCAAATGGGGCCGCGGTTTTGATCACGCCGGGTGGTGGCTATCGTTGGGTAGTGGTCGACAAAGAAGGCTATGAAATGGGGCGCTGGCTTGCAGCCCGCGGCTACACGGTGTTTGTCTTATTCTATCGGCTCCCGGGTGAAGGCTGGGCAGCAGGACCGAATGTAGGTTTGTCCGACGCGCAGCGCGCGATGCGCCTGATCCGTTCGCGAGCGGCAACCTATGGCATTGACCCCGCACGCGTCGGCGCGATGGGTTTTTCCGCTGGTGGTCATCTATGTGCCGATCTTGCAACGCGGTTTGACGTAAAGACATATGAACCCGTCGATGAAGCCGATGCTCTGTCAGCGCGTCCCTTCATAGCTGCGCCGATCTATCCCGTTATCGCCATGCAAGCACCCACCGCGCATGCAGGCAGTCGTGAAAAGCTGCTTGGGCCTGCACCTACGTCTGCGGATGAAATTCGGCTAAGCCCGCATATGAATGTACCAGATAACGCACCGCCGTTCTTTCTGCTGCATGCAGAAGATGACGATGCTGTGCCCGTTGAAAATACCTATCTCATGCGTGCCGCATTGCGGGCCAAGGGCATATTGACTGAAACCCATGTGTTTGCGCATGGCGGTCACGGGTTCGGATTGCGAAAGGCGGTAGGAAAGCCCGTAGAGGCCTGGCCTGACCTGTTCCTTGGGTTCGCCCGATCACAAGGGTTTTAGTCGCTAGATTGTGCCCAATACGCGTTGCAACAGCCACATGACGGCTATGGTGCCAATAGCGTAAGCGCTTAGGCTCTGCAGCCGCGTGGCGTAGAGCGCATTGACGCGCCGGAGCAGGGACAGAACCAGCATTGCCCCGCATACGATAACTATCTGACCGGCTTCGACGCCAAGGTTGAACGTCAACAGCGCCATGGGAACTTCGCCCTGCGGAAGTCCGATTTCGGCGAGTGCGCCTGCAAAGCCAAAGCCGTGTAACAAGCCAAAGAGAAAGGCAACGACCCATGGGATGCGTTCAGACAGGCGCGGCGCCCCGGGTTTACGCTTAACAACCTCGACTGCCAAAAAGACGATGGACAACGCAATGGCAGCTTCGACTGGCGGTCCCGGCACACTGATTAGCTCAAGCGTCGTTGCCACCAGCGTGAGCGAATGCGCGATTGTGAATGCGGTAACAGTTCCCGCCACCCGCCAGGCACCATTTAGCAGCAACACGAGGCACAGCACGAACAACAGATGGTCATATCCCATCAGGATGTGTTCAACGCCGGTGATGAAATAGGTGCGGGCGACCTGACCTCTGTCCGGCCGTTGCGCTATCACCGCTCGGGGATTTGCCGGCGTAAGCCGCGCCGCCTGCGTGATGCCGCGTGCAGACTGATAGCGCAGCAATGCATCGGCTGCGGTATTTTCCATGCCGTTCAGATTGATCGCACGACCCGCCAATGCTGCTTTGCAATTGAGGGTCCAGCGCGCCAAAAGTGCTGCTCCATCGACGCTGCGTTCGGGTATTGTTGCAACACAATCGTCGGGAAATGTGGGTGTTACGCGCGTGGCTAGACCAGGCTTAATCGGTGCTTTCCAAGTCACATCATAATGGTGCGCAGCGCGCGTGCTATTTGCCAGTTCGCGTATTTCCAAATAGCCGGGCTGCAAATCATCCGCGCGCGCGGGCGAGAGGCCTGCCGCAAACATAAGCACAAGGAGCAGCCGTAATATCACGGCTTGGCAATGCGAATGTCGTATCCGTCAAGCAGCGCCTGATAGGTAGCTGCTTCACGTGTTTTCTGCGTCTCGGCGCGCCAGTCGTTCGACACGCGCTGCCGGACCGCCGACAAACTTGGCGTTTCTGATGCGACAACATTGCGAACGCGAACGGCGTGCCAGCCAAAGCCTGAACGCACCGGGCCAGACCACTTTCCTTGCGGCGCATCACGCAGACTATAGGCAAAGTCATCGCCGAATTGCCGCGATATGCTTTCAGATGCTGCGTCCTCCATGCTTTGGGGAACGCTTAACGCTTGCGCTGTGGGTTGCTTTCCTTGGCCGAGCGACGTCATTGCGCTCTTGGCGGCGTCTTCGTCTTCTCCCAGAAACTGCTGGTCAAAACTGAATGCCGGGTTTTCGGCATAACGGGATTTATTAGCGTCGTAGTAACGCTGGAGTGCAGCGTCGGTAGGTTCCATATTCTGGATTTCGGCAGTCGCCAGAAACTCCATCTTCGCGCGCAAACGGCGGCGGATGACTGGATCGTCGGCATCTAGACCAAGCCGCATGGCCTCGCGCACATAAACTTCCTCTTTGATGTAATCACGGATCAGGCTGTCGAGCTGCTGCGCGCTTGGCGGGCGCTGCCACGTCTGCTCCCATTGGGATGCCAGCCGCGCAACTTCCGCTTCGTTGATGGTAATGCTGCGGTCCAGACTGTCGTTGGAACCGAATTGGCCCATCAACAGGAATAGCACTGAGCCCGCTGCCATAAAGTGGACCAACGGCTCTCGTATGAAGCTTCGCACCCAATCGTCCTTCATAAAATAGCGACACCGGGCCCGGGGCGCTCAACCATAATCAGCGGCATAGCACCCTCCGGCGTTTTATATCCGGCAGAGATAGCATCGCGGACGCTGTCGACGCGGGCCGCTGGCATGACCGCCACACAAGCGCCCCCAAATCCGCCGCCAGTCATCCGTGCTCCGCCCACTGGCCCAATCGCGTGTTGCAACAGCGCGACCAGTTCATCGATAGCCGGAACGGTAATCTCGAAATCGTCGCGCATTGACGCATGGCTTTGCGCCATCAGCGCGCCAAGCGCGGTGAGGTCGCCTTTCGCCAACGCGGCGGCTGCATCTAAAGTTCGCTGGTTCTCGGTGATAACGTGGCGTGCGCGCGCTGTAGTGACGGCATCAAGGCCCGCCGCCGCCAGCATATCGAGATTCGCATCGCGCAGCGCGGGAACGCCGATCGCTTCGGCAGCCGCCTCGCATTGGCGGCGTCGTTCGTTGTAATGCCCGTCGACCAAGCCGCGTGTGACGCCGGAATGCACAATCATGATGGCAACATCATCGGGCACGGGCGCATCCGTCAATTCAAGGCTTCGGCAGTCAATCAAAAGCGCGTGGCCGGCTTTGCCCTGTGCCGAGATAAGCTGGTCCATGATGCCGCACTTGGTACCTACAAAATCACATTCCGCAATCTGCGCAATTTGCGCGAGGCGGGTGTGGTCAACGTAGATGCTGGCAAGCGCAAGCATGGCTTTGCCGACAGCGACCTCAAGCGAGGCTGAGGACGAAAGACCCGCGCCTTTTGGCAGATTGCCCGCAATCGCAATATTTGCGCCAGTTAGTGCATGTCCGTCATTTTGCAGGGCCATTATCATTCCGCGCACATAATCCGCCCATGGTTGCTCTGCATTGCGTTCAACCGGACCCGTAAGGTCGAACTGGTCCAGTGCATTGCCGAAATCCACGGCGACAATATGAACTTTATTGTCTTCACGCTTGCTCGCGGCGACCATTGTCGAAGGGCCAATCGCGCAAGGCATAACAAACCCGTCATTATAATCGGTATGCTCGCCGATCAGGTTCACCCGGCCAGGCGCGCGCGCCACGAGGTCAGGCGCCAACCCAAATTGTTCGGCAAAGGCCGCGCTAACTTTATCGTAAAGCCCCTTGTCGAGCGGCGTCATGGTTTGCTCCGGTAATGGATTTTGCTTTGGGCACGCAATTGTTCGGCCGCCGTTTCAGGGGTCAAATCGCGCTGCGCCTCGGCCAGCATTTCATAGCCCACCATGAATTTGCGCACACTCGCGGAGCGCAGCAGTGGCGGATAGAAATGTGCATGCAACTGCCAGTGCGCAGCATCCGGCGTTGCGCTTGGCGCGCCGTGCCACCCCATTGAATAGGGAAAGCTTGTCTGGAAAAGATTGTCGTAAGCGGTTGTGACCGCCTTGAGGATGACTGCAAGGTCATGGCGTTGTGCGGATGTCAGTGCGCTTAGCCGCTGGACACCAAAGCGCGGGAGCAGGAGGACCTCAAATGGCCAGCTTGCCCAATAAGGTACAACCGCGATCCAATGGTCGTTCATCGCGACCGTACGGGTCCCGTCCTCTGCCTCTTGCGCTGCATAAGTGAGCAGCATGGCGCTATTGTGTTTATCGAAATATTCCGCCTGCGTCTCGTCTTCGCGTGCAGGTTCGGCGGGGACATAATCGGTCGCCCATATCTGCCCGTGCGGGTGCGGGCTTGAGCAGCCCATCATTGCGCCCTTATTCTCAAAAACCTGCACATAGGCATGATTGGCCGATAGCTCGGCTTCCTGTGATGCCCAGTTGTCGACCACCGCTGCGATCTCGGCCACAGGCATTTCGGGTAAAGTCTTGCCGTGGTCCGGTGAGAAACAAATGACCCGGCATGTGCCATGCGCGGGCGCTGCACGAAACAATGCGTTGTCATCGTCTATTTCGCCCGCATCGCCGGGCATCAGCGCGGCAAAATCATTGTCGAAAATGAAGACATGACCGTAGTCGGGGTTGTTAATCCCGCCTGCGCGTTCATTGCCGGGGCACAAATAGCAGTTCGCGTCATGGATTGAGCGAACTTCATTGTCGGGCTTGTCCTGCTGCCCCTGCCATGGCCGTTTAGCCCTGTGCGGTGACACTAAAATCCACTCGTTTTTCAACGGATTGAAGCGGCGGTGGGGCTGTTCACTAAACCGCATCGGGCACGGTCCAATCAATCGGTGGCTTGCCTTTGCTAACCAGAAAAGCGTTGCATTGCGAGAAATGCTTGCAACCCAAAAACCCGTTATAGGCGGACAATGGCGATGGGTGTGCAGCCCTCAGCACGAGGTGTCGGCTGGCGTCAACATTTGCCGCTTTTTTATGTGCATGGGCACCCCACAGCATGAACACGACCGGGTCTGGCTTGTCATTCACTAGCCGAACAACCGCGTCGGTAAACTGTTCCCACCCTTTGCGGCTGTGGGACGCAGCTTTTGCCATTTCCACCGTCAGGACGCTGTTCAATAACAGGACGCCTTGCTTTGCCCAATGCTCCAGGAAGCCATGCGCCGGCCGCTTTATACCAAGGTCACCCTCCAGTTCCTTGTAGATGTTCATTAGGCTTGGTGGCGGACGCACGCCGGGCGGCACGCTGAAGCTTAGCCCATGCGCTTGGCCCGGACCATGATAGGGATCCTGCCCCAAAATGACGACCCGCACGCGATCCAGCGGGGTCAGTTCGAGCGCACGAAACCACGCGGCTTGTTCCGGATATATCGTTTTGCCAGCCGTCTGCTCGTCTGCCAAAAAGCGTTCAAGCGCAGCCATGCTTTCGCTCGCCAGTGCCGCGCTTAAGGATGCTTCCCAGCCAGTCGGTATGGAAAGGCCGCTCATTCTGCCTTTGGCGGGGCAGTCAGCAAATCGGTCCAGGCCTTGACCTCTTTGGATGTCGCTGGCCCAAGGAGTTCCATGGCGTGGCGCAGCCGTTCACGAATAATGTCGCGGCCAAGATGTGTGATCGCATCAAACAAGGGAACGCCCTGTGCGCTGCCAGTGATAGCAAGATAGAAAGGCCGGATAACGTCCTTCAGCTTCGCATCCAGAACTTCGGCAGTGCGGCGCAATGTTGCCTCAACATCGTCCCGGTTCCATTCGATCATTCCGTCAAACTGCTGCAACGCAATCGTATAGGCCGCGCGCTGCGCATCCTGTTCAAGCTTTACGCCATCACGCAGCCGTTCAATGGTCATGCCCTCAATGCGGTTCATGAAGAACATGGCGGTAAGGCCGCCAAGATCCGACATTTTGGTGATCCGTGCCTGCGCCATTTCGGCGATTGGCGTCAGATAGCTGTCGTTCAATGCCCACGCCTTCACCGCATCCAGGAATTCCGAAACGCTGAGTTCTTCACGTAAGTAGCGGCCGTTCAGCCAGTCCAGTTTTGACGTGTCGAACACAGGGCCACCAAGCGATATGTTGTGCACATCAAATTCGTCGATCAGCGTTTGCAGCGAGGTCTTTTCATCTTCTTCGCTCGCCGATTTGATAAACAGTCCAAGAAAGTTCTGCATCGCCTGCGGCAAGTAACCTGCGCGCTGGTAAAATAAGATGCTCGTCGGGTTCTTCCGCTTAGAAAGCTTTGATTTGTCGGCATTGCGCAGCAGCGGCAAATGCGTAAGCACTGGCGGTTCCCAGCCGAAATATTGATACAGTAACAAATGCTTGGGCGCTGACGAAATCCACTCTTCGCCGCGCATGACATGCGTGATTTCCATCAGATGGTCATCGACGACATTGGCCAGGTGATAGGTCGGCAGTCCGTCCGATTTCATCAGGATTTGCATATCGACGACTGAATATTCAAACTCGATCTCGCCGCGTAATGTGTCCTGAACGATGCATTTTCCGGTCGTCGGAATTTTCATGCGGACAACATGCGGTACGCCATCCGCGTCAAGCTTCGCGCAGTCATCAGCGGTCAGCGAAAGGCAGGTGCCGTCATATTTCGGCGGCTGCTTCGCCGCCATTTGCGCAGCACGCGAGGCGCTGAGCTTTTCCGCTGTGCAATAGCATTTGAATGCATGGCCATCGGCAAGCAAGCGGTCGCAATGTTCCGTGTAAATGGCGCTGCGTTCGGACTGGCGATAGGGGCCGTGCGGTCCGCCCACGTCGGGACCTTCATCCCAGCTCAGCCCAAGCCAACGAAGCGATTCTAGGATCATTTTTTCCGATTGGGGCGTTGACCGCGCTTGGTCAGTATCTTCAATCCGTAGCAAGAATTCGCCGCCATGTTTCTTGGCAAAGCAGTAGTTGATCAGCGCGATATAGGCGGTGCCGACATGTGGGTCGCCAGTGGGTGATGGTGCGACGCGGGTACGTACTTTCATGGAAACAAATGCCTTTGGTTTGATTTAGGGGCGCTCTATCAAGCTGCAACGGCGTTGTCATCTTTCCGGTGCAAGACGGCAATAATCACAAAAGGGAGCTTCCGATGCATATCACCCGCCGCCATTTTGGTTTTGGCCTCGCCGGTGTGGCTTTTGCCGGTCTTGCCGCGCGTGCCATCGCACAGGCACCAGTTGCGGGGATGAACGAAGTAAGCGGATACGGTCCACTGGTTCGCGACCCCAACAACCTGATCGATTTGCCCAAGGGCTTTGATTACCGCGTGATATCCCGTCTTGGTAACTTCATGGACGACGGATTTTTGGTTCCCAATGCTGCCGATGGCATGGGCGCGTTCGATCTCGGCAAGGGCAAAGTGGCGCTCGTTCGCAACCATGAATTGAGTGTTGGCGACCAATCGGTTGGGCCATTCACCAGTCCAGTTTCGAAAGACTTCATCACCTATGACCGAATGGCTGGCGACAATTCCATGCCCTTGCCGGGCGGCACGACGACGTTGATCTACGACATGAAAACGGGACAGCGCGAAGCAGAATGGTTGAGCCTGTCAGGCACAATCCGCAACTGTTCGGGTGGCGTCACGCCGTGGGGCAGTTGGCTGACCTGCGAGGAAAATATGACCAAGTCTGGCAATGGCGTTGGCAAGGACCACGGATATATCTTCGAAGTTCCTGCCACGCATCGGGGGCTCGTGACGCCTGTACCGCTCACAGCAATGGGTCGATTTAACCACGAAGCCGCGTGTATCGATCCGCGCACTGGCATTGCCTATCTGACCGAAGACCGCAGCGATAGCCTGCTCTATCGTTTCATCCCCAACGAAAAAGGACAACTTGCCAAGGGCGGTCGCTTGGAGGCGCTTGCCTTTGTGGAAGCTGATATCAACGACACGCGAAACTGGACCGAGGTACAGGTCAGCAAGGGTAAGCAATATCGCGTCAAATGGGTGCCATTGTCCGATCCCGAAAGCCCGAACGACGATTTGCGGAAACAAGGCGCGGCGAGAGGCGCGGCGTTGTTCGCACGGGGCGAGGGCATATTCTGGGGCAAGGGCGAATTGTTTTTTGCCTGCACCAACGGCGGTGCGGCAAAATTCGGGCAAATTTTCCGGTATCGGCCGGCTGTCAACGAAGGCTTATCCGGCGAAAGCGACGCACCGGGAATGATCGACCTTTTCATGGAATCGACCAATCCGGCATTTTACAATTACGGCGACAATATCGCGGTCATGCCCAATGGGCATTTGTTGGTCTGTGAAGATCAGTATACCGATATTTCTGATAACCATTTGCGCGGGGTCGATCGTGCTGGGCGGACATACATGATCGCCAAATCCCGTGTGCAGACTGAATTTGCCGGCGGCTGCTTTTCGCCTGATGGATCGACATTGTTCGTCAACATGATGAAGCCGACAGCGACGTTGGCGATCAGGGGACCGTGGGGTAGGGTAAAGTCTGCCTAGCGCAAAGCCAATAACAGGCGTAGCTGATTGGTGAATGACGCCTACTTTCCCCCGCTTGCTCTCGCTTGGAACCGCTGTGCCGCCGCACTGCATTACGCAAGATCAGGTCTTGTCTATATTGGCGCAAGCCAAAGGTCATGCGCTGCCGACACGGATGGCGGACATTTTGGGCAATACCGGTATCAATCAGCGGCACATTGCGATGCCGCCCGAATATTATTTCGCGCCACGGTCATGGGCGGGACGCGCGCAGGTCTATGCAGACGCTGCAGCCGTAATGTTTGAGGCCGCGGCAGCGCAGGCGCTCGACCGTGCAGGGTTGAATGCCGCCGGCATCGGTCAAATTGTGTTTGTGTCGACCACTGGAACAATGACGCCGAGCCTGCCTAGCCGGATGATTGCTAAAATGGGATTTGCGCTCGATACGCGTTGTGTGCCGTTGTTCGGCTATGGCTGTGCTGGCGGGGTCATTGGCCTTGGCGTTGCTGCTGACCTGTTCCGCGCCAATCCGGACAAACCAGTCTTGCTCGTAAGCCTTGAGCTGTGCAGCCTTGCATACGACCATGCGCGGATGGACAAGAAAGATATGGTTGCGCTTGCGCTGTTTGCCGATGGCTGCGCGGCGGCCGTGATCGGGGCAGGGCCCGGCCCTACCCTATCGGCCTTGGCCAGCCATGTCTGGCCAGACACGCTTGATATGATGGGCTGGGAAATTGGCGATACGGGTTTCGATCTGGTGCTGGCGCGCGACATTCCAGTATTTGTGAACAGCCATTTTGCACCGGTTTGCGATGATTTTTTGGCACGGCGGGGCCTCGAGAAATCCGGCATGGCTGAGCCTGCGTGCCACCCGGGCGGCGGCCGTGTTGTCGATGCGTTGGCAGAATATCTGCGCGATGATTTGGCCACGACGCGGTCGGTATTGCGTGAGCATGGTAATATGAGCTCGCCAACGGTGCTATTTGTGTTGGAGGCGTTGCTGGCTGC
>JBKBTH010000495.1:0-1250 GCA_046290915.1 Sphingorhabdus sp. | reverse complement strand
ATCGTTAACGCATCGCTTCCCGGTAATGGAATTGCGCCTTAACGGCTAATTTTGCGCCTGAATTCGAATGCATTTGACGCATTTCTAGGCAAAATGGGGTGAGTTGCAAAACATGCAACTCACCCCATTGTTTTCGCAATTGCAGCAAAAACGGTCCGCCCCTATTTGGTTCTTAACGGCAAGCGATTGTCGAAACGCAAATTGACCGGGCGGCACTCTCCTCCTCTCTCCCTCGCCCCCGGCCAATATTACGGCCTCCATGCACTGCGTGGAGGCCGTTTCTTTTTATCTGCAAAAGTTGTTCTCCATTTTGTCCACCGCGAACTGCTGCGCCTGTGGATAACTTGGCTATTATGGCTTTGCGCGACTCGAAAAGCATGAGACCTTCAAGTCATCAGGCAGACACGCTACGATGCAAAGCGGAACCGGAAACGGGAAAGCGGAGCGGAACAGAGTGAACGCAGGATCACCAAATCGGCAGGCAATCGGTCGCAAGACAGGAGATGTGGCAGAGGCGGTGGGTACGAAGAAAACGAACATCAAGTGCGGCTAATCGCAAGAGAAGCAACGCCGGATAGGATACCCACAGTACCAAGGTGAACCGAAATGACCTTCGGGTGAGATTGGGGAACCGGACGTCAGAAAGCGGAAAGAATGGCCCTAGTGGCCAAGGACTTCCAAAATCAGACGCAGTGGGCGCTGGTAGCAATGCCAGCGCCCATTTATTTTATGTGGCGCAAAAATCGCCGCCTCGCTAAGGCCATTTCATGTCTGAAATCACGCCTCAAATCGTCGCCGACCATGGTCTCAATGAAGAAGAATATGCGCGCATTTTGCACGCTATGGGGCGCGAGCCCAACATGGTCGAACTTGGCATATTCTCGGTGATGTGGTCGGAGCATTGCTCCTATAAATCCTCACGTATCCATCTGAAGAAATTGCCGACTGAGGCGCCTTGGGTCATTTGCGGCCCCGGCGAAAATGCAGGCGTGATCGACATTGGTGAAGGTCCGAACGGCAGCAAGCTGGCCGCGATCTTCAAAATGGAATCGCACAACCACCCGTCCTACATCGAGCCCTATCAAGGTGCTGCGACTGGCGTTGGCGGCATCCTGCGCGATGTCTTCACCATGGGCGCGCGGCCAGTGGCGAATATGAATGCACTGCGTTTCGGACGGCCCGACCATCCCAAGATGAAGCATTTGGTGCAGGGCGTTGTCGCCGGCATTGGCGGCTATGGTAATTGCGTC
>JBKBTH010000494.1:0-1272 GCA_046290915.1 Sphingorhabdus sp. | reverse complement strand
TGTAATCTAAATGATTTTTGTAAAATACTTAAGATGAAAGCTTATGCGATCTGAGCTATCATTGCTGCTTGGGGTCGCGACCCGAAATCGGATATTCGTAATATTTTGATCCGTGCCATCACCGTAAGGCGACGGAACATAGTCAAAAGTTGCTCCATTATTATTTGAAAATTCGATACAATCATCATTGTCGGATAGCGCCAAAAACTCGCATTTTGTGGTGTCCAACGCATTCAATTTTTGAAAAGCAAACGCCGCAGTCAGTGGTGTCTGGGTGGCTTTGACCATAACGGTGAGATTTCGGTTTATCGGGCTCGATATCATGACAATACCGTTTTCTATTATGGCCGGATTAAGGTTGGACACAGAAATCGTATGTTCAACGACCGCACCCGGAATAGACATTCCTGTTCCAGAGCTATCGCCATTGGCGACAACCGCGCTCGAAATTTGAACTATGGTCTTGTCGGTGGGCTCTACATTGGGCTGCGAGACCGCAACCGCACTACTCAATCCCATTATGATGGCAACCATCTTGGTATAGGCAGTGGCCCTACCTTTTGGGCGATAGACTGCGTTAGGCATCCCATTTGTGCGAAGCCGCATTACTGGAAATCCACAATCAATTCACGTTGACCTGGCTTTGAAGCGGTCGCCGGCGCTGCCTTGCGATCTATCGGACCGCTGGCGCCATTTTCGTTGTTTTGAGTGGGCCGTTTTGTCGTTTCAAGGGGCGGGAAATCGACGCGTGTTGACGTAATTATCGTCACAGTTGCCGCGCTGGCTTTCATGCGTTGCGCGGTTGGTGAAGGTCCTGCGGCGGCGGCTTTGTCAGCCTGCGCAAAGGACGGTACTCCACACACCAGCAAGGAAGTTAGCGCGAGCAAATTTTTGAAAGTTGCGTTCATCCCGCCTGCATA
Organism: Sphingorhabdus sp.; assembly: GCA_046290915.1. Taxonomy (GTDB): domain Bacteria; phylum Pseudomonadota; class Alphaproteobacteria; order Sphingomonadales; family Sphingomonadaceae; genus Sphingorhabdus_B. The sequence continues at coordinate 352 of JBKBTH010000494.1, read as the reverse complement.
TGGCGGTACGCGACGCATACGCAGTATCAAACGGTTCATCTACGCACTAATACTATATGTAGTGTTTTTCTATTTTTCTAATCTACATATAGCGGATTTATCGAAATATATTAACGAAAATTTACCTTGTTACACTGCCGTTTTGGGTGGCCAACATCACGATTGGGCATGTTGGTAGCGCGACACAATTCGTGTGACGCCGCAGGACAGCCCGTGGCAGTAAATGTTAGTTAGATTGCGACTGAAACTTCCATGCGGATTCAAGGTAGCGCTGCATTAATGACTTCGCTTCTGGCTCAAGCTCAAGCAAGGTTCTGCGCTTGTCTGACGGGTCAACCCAGCGCCGCACCAA
>JBKBTH010000493.1:1021-1284 GCA_046290915.1 Sphingorhabdus sp. | reverse complement strand
GCATTGCAAGGGTCACTTCGGCCGCGCCTTCCGACATCGAGCATTGAAAATGTTGGCGATGGTCAAGCAACGGCGCGGGTAATGTTGCCCGTGACGCACAGTGGAGCCGATCTCGTTCATACTACCAGAGAGGCTCTAGCGGCTGGCCTCAGCTATAAGTATGAAGACAAGCGCGAAACGATGACTACGTGGGAATCCTAGCCGACATAATATCGGTTTCTCGAGACTTGCCTGATGTGTTCGCTGATATCGAAAAGCTATTC
>JBKBTH010000493.1:0-1011 GCA_046290915.1 Sphingorhabdus sp. | reverse complement strand
ATCTGGCCGACGACCTTGCCGCTTATGACGAAGCATTGTCGCTGAAAGAACGCATCGACCATGTCGCCGCAACCATGGCCTGCCACGGCTCCGTTCGCGCAGGCCGCGTCTTGTCCGTAGCCGAAATGAACGCGCTGCTGCGCGAAATGGAAGTCACCCCGCATAGCGGGCAGTGTAATCACGGCCGGCCAACTTGGGTGAAGCTGGCGTTGGGCGATGTGGAAAAGCTATTCGGCAGAAAATGACCCTACACCGCGCAACTGATATTTGCGCAGGCACACAACTTTATTGCTCTTGCATCGTCCTAACGAAAACGCTCTAAATTTACCCCGGTTTAGAAATGGGGAAGAGATATGCGTTTTAAGTTTCGGGTTATCAGTGCGCTCACCTTCGTTGCTTTGGCATCGATGCCAGCAGCGGCGCAGGTTGATGAAACCAACCGCTTGGTTGATGAGGGCATGAACCGTTCGCAAGTGATGAGCCTTGCGCAGGAAATGACCGATGACATTGGCCCGCGGCTGACGAATTCGCCCGCGATGCGCCGCGCCGAGGCATGGGCGATACAAAAGTTCAACGGCTGGGGCCTGCAAAATGTCCGCCGTGACCCGTTTGATTTTGGCCGTGGCTGGGAAATCGTTTCGTCCAGCGCGCGGATGACCGTTCCGCGTTCGGTTCAACTCACCGCCATTCCAGTTGCGTGGACTCCGCCCACAAATGGCGTGCTTTCGGGCGAAGTCATTGTCGCCCCCATGTCGAAGCTGCGTCATTTTGACGAATGGAAAGGAAAGCTTGCTGGCAAGATTGTCATGATATCGATGCCGGGCACAGGGTCAGAACCCGACAAGCCAGCGTTCCGTCGCCATACCAGTGAGGAACTGGGCAAGCTCGACGCGTTTACCCAGCCCGAATATGATCCCGAAGAATTGAACGCGCGTTTGAAGCGCGTTGAGTTTGTTGAAAAGTTGGATGCCTTTTTAAAGGCCGAGGGCGCCATCGGTTGGGTGCGGATAT
>JBKBTH010000492.1:0-1303 GCA_046290915.1 Sphingorhabdus sp. | reverse complement strand
TGCGTTGCTGAGGTCTGTATCCGCGCCTGAACCGCCGACAAGGCTGTTACAACCATTGACGTTCTGAACGAGGAACACGGTGCCGTTAAACGTATTCAGCTGGAAGCTGCTAAAGTCCGAACGGAATGCCGAAACGCTGAGGCCAAATGGTCCATTCGAGAATTTCGCACCCACCTCATAGCTATCTACAAGTTCAGGGTCGAACTGCAGGCTGCCGACCAACGCTTGTGCGCCACCAAGCGAAGCAAAGCTTGCGATCGGTGACTTCAGGGCAGAACGGTCAAGATTGAAGCCGCCTGCCTTATAACCACGGGCAAAGCTGCCGTAGACCAAAAGGTCGTCGACTGGTTTCCACGACAGAATGGCCGTTCCGGTGATCTGGTCTTCCTTGCGGTCGTCGCGGATTGAGACACCGTTCAGTTCTGCGGTCGAGTTGCCCTGACAAGACAGGCCAATGATACCGCCAGCAACCGCTGCGAGTCCAGGGTTGGTCAAGAAACTCGACAAAGCTGCCTGGTTTGCGGTGCAGACCGTGTTGTCATTGCCGAACGTCGCGTCAAACTTCTTCTTGTCGTTCGTGTAACGAAGGCCAAGCGTCAGATCGACGGTGTCGGTGATGTGCACGATGTTGTGCGTGAACACTGCCCAGTTGGTGCCGTTCTGGAAATAACGGTCGTCGGTTGTGCCAACATTGTTCATCGCATCCAGACGGTCAAACGCTGCAAAGACGATAGGCGATGCTGCACCAAAGGCAGCAGGCCGCGCGCCAAGACAGGCTGGTGAGGTAGGCGAATAAAGACCCGCCAAGCCACCACCGGAGATGATCCGGCAGGTTGCAAAGCGACCATATTGGTTACCGAAGCGCAGATTGTCGCGTACCGTCAGCTTTTCATTCGCGAAAAAGCCGCCGACCAACCAGTCAAGCTTTCCGTCAAATGCTTCACCCTGCAAACGCAATTCTTGCGTGAAGGTATGGAACTGACGGTAAGCGTCATCGCTTGGCGCGCGATAGAGAATATCGACTTCGCCGTAGTCGGTGTCCGATGCCTGACCTGAACGATATTGGCGATATGCCGTGATCGAGGTCAAAGTCGCGCCGCCAAAATCATAATCGATCTGGCCCGAGAAACCGTAATCCTTCGTTTCGCCGGTAAATACGCGGTTCGCGCTGACTGACACGTTGCGGCCAAAGCCTTGGTTAAATGCAGCCAATGGCTGACCAAGGTCACGCAGCACGTTGATGATGTTGTTGCCGTTGGCTTGCGGTAAGTTAGTCGGCGCTCCAGTCGACAATGGGGTCGAT
>JBKBTH010000491.1:0-1305 GCA_046290915.1 Sphingorhabdus sp. | reverse complement strand
GGCCGATGATGTGCAGACCACTGGCAGCACCGTTGCCATCGCCAATGATGAAGAAGAAATACCCGTTCAAGAAGACACATCGGGTGAAATCGTCGTTACCGCAGAGCGTATTCGCGGGTCGGTGGACACCGACGTTCCCCCCGTTGAGCAGTTGAATGAAGCCGATATCGCAGCTTTGGGCGCATCGTCGCTGACTGACCTTGTCGCGGCTGTGGCTCCGCAGGCCAATTCTGGTCGTGGCCGTGGCGGCGGCATGCCGATCATTTTGCTCAATGGACAGCGCATTTCGGGCTTCCGCGAATTGCGCGATCTGCCACCCGAAGCCATCCGCCAGGTGCAGATTTTCCCCGAAGAAGTCGCGCTGAAATATGGTTTTCGCCCTGATCAGCGTGTCATAAACTTCATATTGAAAGATAATTTCGCGTCGTTCGCGACAGAGTTTGAGCATGCCCAGCCCGAAGCTGGCGGTTTTGGCAGCAATGAACTTGAAGCGACGTTGACGCGCATTGGCGCGAACACGCGTTTCAACCTTGATGTCGAACTGGAACGCGCGACTGCGCTGACCGAAAGCGAACGCAACCTGATTGCCTCCAATGGATCTTTGTTGGCACGTGGCGGCAACATCAGCGGCGTTGGCCTGAACGGCGAGATATCACCTTTGCTGAGCGCCGCTGCAGGAACAACGGTTACGCAGGCTGGCGTTCCGATTGGTATCGCCAACCCGAACTTGGCGCAGTTTGCCGGGACCGCAAACCGACTGAATGATAGCGATATCGGCGACGTCCGCACGCTGTTGCCACGCACCGAACGTCTTGAAGTCAATGGGACATGGAGCCGCTCGCTTGGTCCACAGACCGTATTGTCGCTCAATGCGAACTATGCGCTCAACGGCAGCTCATCATTGCTTGGATTGCCCGGAACAAGCTTTGTGTTGCCCGGAAGCAGTCCGTTTTCGCCTTTTGGCCAAGATGTAACGCTCAGCCGCTATTTCGACACACCGCGCCCGCTTGAGCGTGAGAGCGAAACGCATGTTTTCCAAACTGGCAGCACCTTCAACCATTTGCTGGGTGGATGGCGCTGGACCGTTACCGGAAACTACGCCCGCACGAACAATGAAACGCGCACCACGCGCAATGCTGACTATACCGCTTTGCGCGCTGGCGTGCTTGCAGGCACGGTGAACCCCTTCGCCGCTGGTTTTGGGTCTGACCTGTTGTTCCTGGCGCCCGATCTGGCAAACAGCCTGAACCAAAATCTCGATGTCCGCAGTACCTTGGCGGGTTCAGTGCTCACCCTGCCCGCTGG